>NZ_JBHSQO010000021.1:0-135115 GCF_042658445.1 Saccharothrix lopnurensis
TGGTCCGCTGGTCCATGATCCGCATCACCAGCCGCCGACTCACCCAACACCAGTAGCTCGGAAACGGCTACTTAGAGGGCCGGGTCCAAATCGTTCTGCGCAACCAGACGGTCGGCCCCGGCGGACCATATTGTCCGCTCCGCCAGCGACGGCATATGAGGCGTCGTGACCATCGAATTTACTGCCCCGGTAATATTAGAGGCCGGGTCAGTTGGCTTTAGACCGCCGAGCCGGTGTCTGTGGGGGTGTCAGAAGCCAGTCCCGCAGTTCTGACCTGTGAGTTGAACCGCCGTAGCTTCGTGCTGTCGATCAAGTAGCGTCGAGATGCAGCTGTTGTGGCTACAGCCGTGGTACTTTCGGCGAGAACTCTGACCACTTGACGACCGCTCGGGTTGGTGGCGTCCGGTGTGTCGACGGGCGGAGTAGTCCCACTTGCAGGCTATGAGTTTGCGGTGCCAGGCGAGCAGAGTGCCCGGGGTGACCGGAAAGGTCTCTGAGAACGTCGACGATCCACCAAGCCGGACAGGGCTGCGAACCAGAGCCGATCGGCGGGTTCATAGCGGACCAGACCTGCGAGTTGCCGTCGGAGTACGACGTTCTCGTGGCGCAGCACGAGCAGTCGGCGTTCTTCACCGCTTGGCTGCGCAGCAACACCGCCGGGACGGACAGCAACCTCCGGGTCACCTTGTACAGCAAGGACACGATCACCCGGCCATACTCCCAAGACGGTGGCACTCTCGCCTACCAGCGACGATGACTTTCGAGTGGCACAGGGTCTCGACCACGTGCCGATACCCGGGGACGGGGCCGGTGAGCGGCCCCGTCCCCGATCGTCAGGGCAGGACTCGGGTCGCCGGCGCGATCGTCGTGTTGTCGCCGGGCAATGCGTCGCGCACGCCCGCCGGTTCGGCCACTGCCTTGAACACCACGGCTCCCTCGGTCAGGTCGGCTGTGGTGAAGGTGTGGGAGAACGCGAACTTCACCGTGCCGAACGGCCGGGAGGGCACCGGTTTGGTGAGCGTGCCGATCGCGGTGAAGCCCGCCGCCGTGCCGCGGTAGAGCGTCACGGCAACCGACTCGTCGTAGCGGGTGTTGGCCACCGCCACCTCCAGCGACTTCGTCGTCCCGACCCGGGCCGACGAAGAGACGCGGAACCCGGTGATCCCCACGTCGTGGGTTCGGACCCGCACCACCTCCGCGGTCGTCGCGGTGCGGTCGCCCCACGAGCTGATGGTCAACCTCGCGGTGTAGTCACCGTCCGCGGCGTACCGGTGGTCGGCGTAGGACACCCCGATCGGTGTCACCGCCGTTCCGTCACCGAAGTCCAGCCGCACGATGCTGTTCCCGCCCCCTTCCGGGTCCCACGACTGGTCGATGAACCTGATGTCGTCGAACATCGACGGCTCGGTCGGGTGGTGCTCCAGGCGCGGTTGCAGCGGCTGGGCCTCGCGCAGTGCCAGGCTGACCGCGTCGCCGCCCGTGCTGGGCGCGTTGAGCAGGATGTACAGGGTTTGACCGGCCTCGGCGCGGAACAACGTCCGGTGGCTGTCGATGCACGACACCTCGGTCAGGTCGGCGAGCGAGTCGCCGGTGAAGGCCGCCGCGACCGCGTTGTAACCACTGGGCGTGGAAGCGGCGAGCAGCAACGACTGGGACTCGACGGGCGTGTAGCGGTACCACACCGACGGCGAACCCGGGTTGGCGTCGCAGGACGCCCGAGGCTCACCCGCCTGGGTGCCTGCCGCCGCCAGCACGGACCTCCCGACGAACGGCAGGTTGCCGATCACCTCCGCGTCGGCGAAGTCGTCGTTGGCCGGTCTGGGCACCTGCTCCACGGTCAACGGGAAGCGGCCGTACCAACGGGATCCGGTCACTTTCAGGTAGTAGGTGACCTCCGCGCGAGCGTCCAGCGCACGGACTTCGAAACCGCTGTCACACGTCCCGGTGACCGGGTCCAGGTCGCCGCGAACACCGGTGTAGAACGCCGTCTCCACGTACGTGCCGTCGAAGTCCAGCGTCACCGTCACGTCCTCGGCGGCGGTGAACGAGTACCACACGGAGGCGGACTCGAGGTGCGAGCAGTAGTTCGGGTCGTCCGGGGCCTTCGTGGCCTCGGACAGGTCGACCTCGCCGGCGAACGGCAGGGCGGTGATCACCGTGGCGTGGTCGAAATCGTCGTTCGACGGCGGCTCGGCGTGCGCCACACCGGCCACCGGCAGCAGCGACAGCGCGGCGGCGAACACCGCGATGCGCAGTCCGTGTCGTGACATCAGATCACCTCGTTCGCCGTCGACCGGACCACGGTCGCGGGCGCGATGGCCTCGTTGTCGACGGGCCGCGCGTCCCGGCTGCCGCCCGCCAACGTGACGACCGCCCGGAACGCGACACGACCGACCGCCGCGTCCGCCGGCGTGAACGTGTAGTTGAACGGGAACGCCACCGATCGGCTCGGGTGCGCCGGCACGTACTGGGTCGCGCGGCCGACCTCCTGGTAACCGCCGGGGGCGCTCTTGTACAGGGTGACCACCACGTCCTCGGGCAGCAGCTGGTTCCCGATCACGACCTCAATCGGCCTGGTCTGGTCCGGTCGTCCCCTGGCCGGCGTGGTGAAGGACAGGATCCGCACGTCGTGGGTGCGCACGGCGACCGTCCGGGTCGACGTGCCGGTGCGTCCGTCGGCGGAGGTGGCGGTCAGGCGGACGGGGTAATCGCCGTCGGCGACGTACCGGTGCCCGGCCTCGTAGCCGGACGCCGTCGTGCCGTCGCCGAAGTCCCAGTCGAAACGCGTGATCGGCTGACCCGCCTCGTCCCAGACCTGACCGGTGAACGTGACGCTGTCCAAGATCGACGGGTCGGCCGACGACCAGGCCATGTCGACGTTCAGCGGCGGCGCCTCGGCCAGTGTGAACGTGGTGGGCAGCGCCTCCGGGCGATGGTGGACCAGCTGGATCCAGTACGTCCGCCCGCCGGCGACCGGCACGACGCCGGCGTGCCAGCTCCCGCACATGACCTCGGTGAGGTCGGTCAAGGAGGTCCCGGTGTAGACGGCGACCTTCGCCTCGTGGTCATCGCTGGTCTGGCGCAGGACGACGGACTCCGTCCGCGGCGCGGTGAGCGCGAACCAGGCCGACGGGCTCCCGGCCCCGTACGGGGCGCAGGACGGCGAAGGCTCGCCCTGTTCCACCGTCGCCGCCGCTAATCGGGCCTCGATCGTCGCGGGCACGGTGGTGATGGGGACGGCGTCGGCGAAGTCGTCGCCGGACGGCGGGAACACGTCCTCGACGGTGAGCCTGACCGGGTACTCCGGCCAGTCGATGGCTACCTGGACGTGGTAGGTCGTGCCCGCCGTGACGGGCAGGACATCCGGCGTGTCCCAGCTGACGTGGCAGCTCTCCGGCACGACCCGCAGTGCGCCACGCACACCGGTGAAGACCGCGATGTGGGCATAACCGGTCTCGTCCAGGTCGACAGCCAGGAAGCCGTCGGCGACGGGCGTGTAGTCGAACCACACCGTGGGCAGCGACTCCGTCGTGCACACCTGTGGATCGTCCGCGGCCGCCGTTGCCTCGGACAGGTCCATGTCGATCGTGAAGGGCAGGGCGCTGATCGCGGTCGCGTCGTCGAAGTCGTCGTTCGACGGCGGTGCCGCCCACGCCACGCCGGGCGACAACCCCGCCAGGACGAGAACCGCGGTGACGACGGTGACCGCGCGCGTGCGTAATCGCCCGCGCCGTGAGGCCGAGTGCATCGATTTCCCCCTCGATCATCGGGCTCGGCAGGAGCCCCCCCCGGGAAGATGTCGCTCGCCGAGCACCCGACGTCACGTTCGCCGTCGACGGGCAACCCGTTCGCAGCAACGAGGTCGCGGTCCGTGGTGGCGGCGGTGGCGATGGGTCGGTAAACGCGCCGACGAGCAGACCTGGTCGAAGCCGCTGTTGACGGGCGTGCCGCCGGCGTCGGTGCGCCGACCAGGGGGGTCGGGTCGTCCTTGGAGCCGTAGTCGTTGGACTGCACGACCGTGCAGGGGTTGCCTAGCACGGCCGAGGCGGCGTGCGCGGTGCTGTTGATCGAGCCGTTCGGTGGCGTCGGCGCGGGTGCACGCAGCAGGATCAGGGGTGAGCAGCACCGAGCGGTGCAGTCCCAGTACGGGAGGCCGTCCGAGCTGCGGTTTCACGGTTGGTCGGAGTTGGTCGATGCGGCGGACCGGCTCCCTGATCTGGTGGTGGTCCAGGCCGGTCGTAGAGTGGTAGCGCAACAGCCCTGTCCTGTGGTGGTCGTTTCCGTCAGAGGAAACCGACCCTGCCCAGACAGGGCTGGTGCGCTGTCAGCTCAGAGGTTCCGAATAACGCTCTATGGGTTCGGTGTTTGATGAAATGCACTGTTGTCGCCAGTATTCGGATCGCGATCGTGGATCTTCATGTGACGTGGTGATTGGTCGAGGTTTTCAAGCCGGGGATGCGTTTGGCGATGATGTGTTCCTGTTGTTCGAGGATGAGGTGGACGATGGGGTCGGCGCGGTGGTCCGCCGCAGGCTGGTCGCGGCTTGGGCCGGCTGCACGTGATCCGGTTGCCCGCCCACGCCCTCGGGCTGAATCCCGCCAAGACCCGGCTCAAGCGCATCCGGTGCTGGCTTGAGCTGGTCGAAGCCTTCTTCGTCCACGCCGGACCGGGACCTCGGGCCTGAACCGCGGTAATGCTGGTTTTCAAGATCTGCATTCGCTTGCGATCGGCTGTGTGCAGTAACCTGGATTCCGAGTCCTTGTCAAGTGGTCGTGGTTATGTGACCATGGGGAGGTGGATGTTCTCATCATTGGGGGCTCGGTATTCCTCGGGTGGTTTTTCGCGCGGGAGGCAATCGATCGTGGACATTCCTTGACCTTGTTCAACCGAGGAAGATCCGGACCCGGCACACGGGGAGCGAAGAACCTTCGGGGTGACCGGGAGGATCCACTCGACCTGGATGCCCTCGCCGCTGAGGGACCGTGGGACGCGGTGATCGACACCAGTGGTTTCCAGCCCCGCACCGTCGGGCAGTCGGCCCGAGCCCTCAGCGGCAGGGCGGGAACGTACCTGTTCGTGTCGTCCGTCCACGCCTATGCCGACTGGCCTGCCGGACCCGTCGACGAGCAGTCGGCGCGCCACCCCTGCCCGCCGGACGCTGCCGTTGACGAGGTGTCCGGCAATGTGCTCAAGGCAGGGTGCGAGCGGGCTGTCGAGAAGTACTTCGAGGGTGACACCTGCGTGCTCAACCCCGGACTGATCACCGGTCCCCGGGAGACTCCCGGACGGCTGCTGTGGTGGCTGGAGCGCATGGCCCGGGGCGGCGAGGTCGTTGCGCCGGGCCGTGCCGGGCAGCCGGTCCAGCTCATCGACGCCCGGGATGTCGCGGCATTCGGTCTCGACCTGCTGGAGAGGGGCGTCGCGGGGCGTCACGTGGTCACCGGCCCCAACGACACCACGACCTTCGGTGAACTGCTGGACCTGTGCGCGCGGGTGACCGGAGCCGGGGCACAACCGGTGTGGGTCGCCGAGGACTTCCTCGTGGACCAAGGCGTGGAGCCTTGGACCGAGATGCCGTTCTGGGCGCTGGAGAAGCCCGCCACGGCAGGTGCCTGGGCGGCGTCCCCGGCGAAGGCCGTCGCCGCTGGGCTGCGCTGCCGCCCGCCGGCCCGGACGGTCGCGGACACCTGGGAGTGGTTGCGTGAGCGTGGTCCGTCCCAGACCCCCTACCGGCAGGGCGACGCCGTGCTCGGGATCGACCCGGTGAAGGAGCGTGGAGTACTTCACGCGTGGCGGGCCGAGGCGGGCGACTGATGACCGGACAGGAATCCGGCGCGCCGCGCGACCTGTACGACTGGTTCGCCGCATCGGCACGGGAGCACGGCGGGCTCGTCGCCCTGGAGGTCGGTGGGGAACGGCTGACCTATCGTGAACTGGACGGCCTGGCCGTGGCGCTGGCCGGGGAGATCCTGACCGCGTGCGGCGGTCGTGCTCCACGTCGGGTGGGCCTGACGACGACGCCGGGCACGTCGACCTACGCGGCTTGCTTGGCGGTGCTGCGCCTGGGCTCGGCCGTGGTCCCGCTCAACTCGTCCTTCCCCGCGGCACGGCTGACCCACATCGCGCGGACCTCCGGTCTGGACCTGCGCCTGGTCGACCACGCCCCGGCACCGGAGGTCCCGGACGTACCGGTCCTCCGCCTGTCCGCGGACCTCCTGGCGCGGCTGCGCCAAGGCGAAGCGGTGGGGGAGGCACCACCCCGGGCCGAAGCACCCGCGGGGGATGCCGCGTACGTGCTGTTCACCTCGGGATCCACCGGCACTCCCAAGGGCGTACCGGTTGCGCACCGCAGCATCGACGCCTTCCTGCGGTACGTCGTCGACCGCTACGCGCTCGGACCCGGCTGCCGGATGGCCCAGAACAGCGGCCTGGCGTTCGACGCGTCCGTCCTCGAGATGTTCGGCGCCTGGGGCTCGGGCGCCACCCTGGTCGTCCCACGCCGGGGTGAACTGCCCAAACCGGCCCGGTTCGTGGCCCGTGAGGGGATCACGCACTGGTTCTCGGTGCCGTCCGTGATCACGATGGCGGACCTGACCGGAGGTCTCGGCCCCGGCTCGATGCCGTCGTTGCGCTGGAGCCTGTTCGGGGGCGAGCAGCTGACGGTGCAGCAGGCCGGGGCATGGCGCACGGCCGCGCCGCAGAGCGTTGTGGAGAACGTGTACGGGCCGACCGAGCTGACCATCCTCTCGACGCAGTACCGGCTGCCGGAGCGGGTGGAGGACTGGCCGCGCACGGCCAACGGCACCCTGCCCATCGGCCGGGTCTACCCCCATCTCGACCATCGGGTCGTGGATGATCAGGGCAGACCTTCCGACCTGGGCGAGTTGCTCCTGCGCGGCGTGCAGCGGTTCGCCGGATACCTCGACGAGGACGACAACCGGGGACGGTTCCTGGATGCCTCGGGGCGTCCCGTGAAGACCACCGGGCGGTATGCCCCGGACGAGGAGCACTGGTACCGCACCGGAGACCTGGTGCGGGTCCTGGACGACGGGCTCCTGGTGCACCTGGGGCGGCTCGACCAGCAGGTCAAGATCATGGGCCAGCGGGTGGAGATCGGCGAGGTCGAGGCGGTGCTGCGTGAGCAGGGCGGTATCGGTCAGGTCGCGGTGGTGGCCCTCCGCGACGGGAACGGGCAGACGCGGTTGGAGGCGGTGTACACCGGGATCACCCGGCCCGCGGCGCAGCTGCGAAAGGCGCTCTCCGAACGCCTGCCGCGCTACATGGTGCCGCTCCGGTTCACCCATCGGGCCGAGCTGCCGATGAACTCCAACGGCAAGCTGGACCGCTTGGTGCTGGCGCAGCAGCTGGCCGCGCCCCAGGACTGATCGGGGCATGAGGGGGAAGGGCCGGCGGGTTCCCGGGACCGCCGGCCCTTCCCCTGCCGCGGACCTTCACCCGGGGGCCTTCACCAGCGCGCCGAGCGTCTTCCAGAACAGCGGCCAGTCGTGGGTGAAGTACATGTGCCCGCCCGGCACGTCCACCATGGTGGTCTCGGAGGATGTGTGCTCAGCCCAGCGAGCCGCGTCCTCGTACGGCACCAGCTCGTCCTCGGTGCCGCGCAGGACGCTCACCGGCACGGTCAGCGGGCCGCCGGACGAAGGGGTGTAGCCGTCCTGGATCTCCAGGTCGGCCCGGAGCGCCGGGAGCAGCAGTTCCCGCAACTCCGGTTCGTGCCACGCCTCGTGGTCGTAACCCACGAGGCCGCGCAACCGGGTGACGAACGCGTCGTCGTCGAGCAGGGCGCCGTCCATCCGGGGGCGGGCCACGCCGGGCGCCGCCGCCCCGCTGACCACCAGGCGCTCGGGCAGCCGCGCTCCGTCGGCGGCGAGCAGCCGGACCGCCTCGTACGCGAGCAGCGCGCCGAAGCTGTGCCCGAACACGGCGAACGGACCGGTTCCCGCCGCTTCCCGGATCTGGTCGACGCAGACGCGGGCGGCCTCCGCCATGGTCGTGCAGGCTTCCTGGACGAACCACTCGTCCCGTCCCGGCAGCTGGACCGGAACGATCCGGAACGGCAGACCGGGCTGGTTCTGCCACGGCCTGAAGACCCCGGCCCCGCCTCCGGCGTAGGGCAGGCACATCACGGCCATCGTCATCGTGACTCCAGGGAGGTGCGGGAGGAGGGGACCGCGGCGCCCCGAGCACTGCGGCACGGGGAGCCGTCGGGTGGTCAACGACGGGACCGGCCGGCCCAGCCGTTCAGGGCCCGGGCGCGGCGCGCACCGCGCTGCGAGCCGGTCGGCGCGTCGGCCGGTGCCGGGCTCCGTCCTCCACCGGTGGGAGCCCCGGCACCGTCGGGGCGAGCGTCGTCGAGACCGTCCAGGAACCCGGCCAACGCCCGCACCCTGGTGTACCGGAACAGGTCTGCCGCGTGCAGTGAGGGGTAGCGGGACCGCAGCAGGGCCAACACCTGGAGCATCCCCGAGGACGTGCCGCCGAGTTCGAAGAAGGTGGCTCCGGTGTCGGTGACCGGTTCGCCCAGGACCCGGTCCCAGACCTGGAGGACCGCGGCAGCGGCCGTCCCGGGCAGTGCGGAGGCGGCGGACTCCACCACCTCGGCACGCGCGGCAGCCCAGCCGGCGAGGACCCGCCGGTCGAGCTTGCCGTTGGGCGAGCGGGGCAGGTCGGCCACGCCGTGCCACTCGGTGGGCAGCATGGCCCCGGTGAGCCAGTCCACCGTGCCGCGCCGCAGCTCCGCCGCGACGGCGGCGGGCAGCGGGCGGGGCAACGGGCCCGCTCCGGGATCGTCCTCGCGCACGAGGAAGGCGATGACACCGGTGTGGTCCGGCAGCGGGGCGACGGCGGCGTCCCGGACGCCGGGACGCCGCCGCACCGTGGTCTCGATCTCCCCGGTTTCGACGCGCTGCCCGAGGATCTTGACCTGTTCGTCGGCCCGGTGGAGGAACTTGAGGCCGGCACCGGGGGTGAAGGACACGACGTCGCCGCTGTGGTAGCCGGTGACGCCATCGGCACGGGGCAGCGCGGGGAAGCGTTCGGTGGTCAGGTCCGGACGCCGCCAGTAGCCGTCACCCACGCCGGTGCCGGAGATCAGCAGGTCGCCGGGGCACCCCGGTGGCAGGTCGCGGCCGTTCGCGTCCACCACGTGACAGCGCACGCCCGGCAGCGGCAGGCCGATGTGCACCGGTGTGCCGGGGACGACCCGCCACAGCGTGGTGTACACGGTGGCCTCTGTGGGTCCGTAGCCGTTCAGGACCGGACCGGGGACGAGATCGGCGAGGTCGTCGGCGAGGTCGTCGGCGAGCGGTTCGCCCCCGACCAGGAGACCGCCGAGCCGGGCGAGGAACGCGCGCCCCCGCACGGAGGCGAGGTGCAGCCGGGCGGCGGACGGGGTGCACTGGTAGAACGCGCCGTCGGGGTCCGGTACGTCGTGGAGCACCGTGCGGTGGCTGGTCAGGTGCACGGTGCGACCGCTGGTCAGCGGCCAGACCAGCTCGATGAGACTGATGTCGAAGGAGGAACTGGTGCCTGCCAGGACCACGTCGGGGCCGCCGGGGAACTCGGCTTCGAAGGCGGCGAACAGGGCGCACAGGTTGTCGTGGCGGATGACGGCGCCCTTGGGGCGGCCGGTGGACCCGGAGGTGTACATGACGTATGCGGGGGCGTCGGCGGTGATCTCCGGCCACTTCACCGGCGCCGGTGAGGAGGAGTCCGGGGCCAGCGTCCGCAGGCCGGGCAGCAGGGGAGCCCTGGCGATCAGCGCGGCGGGCTCGGCGTCCCGCAGGACGTAGCGCAGCCGTTCGGCCGGGTGGTCGGGGTCCAGCGGCACGTAGGCGGCACCCGCCCACCAGGTGGCCAGGATCGCGATGACCAGGTCCGGTGAGCTGTCCAGGTGGATGCCGACCCGGTCCCCCGGGCGCACGCCCGCTGCCACGAGGGCGGCAGCGAGGGCTCGGGCGCGGCCGGTCACGGCGGCGTAGTCCAGGTGTCCGGTGCCGCTGCGAACGGCTGTGGCCACCGGGGCGGACTCCGCCCTGGCCCGGACGAGGTGGTGCACCGGCACGGTCGCGGTGGCGACCGGAGGACCCGTCAGCGCCGCGAGTTCGGCGCGTTCCCGCGCGCCGAGGAGGTCGTGCGCGGTCAGCAGCCGGGCCTCTGCACCGGTCAGCGCGTCGAGGGCTGCGACGAGGTGGTCCAGGAAGCGCTCCGCGGTGCGGGCGTCGAGGGCCGGACGGGGATGGGCGACGACCAGGTGTTTCCCGCCATCGGGGGCGTGCAGCAGGGTGACGCTCAAGTCGTACTCGACCTGGTCGGACTCGGGCGGTTCCATCCGCCACCGCAGACCCGCCGCGTCGATGGTCTCGGTGTGCAGCGCGCCCTGGGTGCACAGCAGCTGGGTGAAGGGCTTGCGGTCGGGATGGCGCGGCGCGCCGGTCACGGCCAGGATGTCCTCGATCGGCAGGTCCGCGTGCTCGACCGCGTCGAAAAGGGCTTCCAGGGTGCGGTCGAGCAGGTCTTCCGTGGTGGCGCCGGTCAGGTCGACGCGGATCGGGATGGTGTTCTGGAGACAACCGACGACCGAGACGCCGCGGGTGTCCCGCTCGGCTCCGCTGACCGTGGCGACGACGATGTCGTCGGTGCGCCCGTACCACCCCGCGACCCAGGCCAGGGCGCTCATCACCTGGGTGAACGCGCTCGCCCCCGTCTCCGCCGCGCGGCGGGACATCCGGTCCACGAGGGCGTCGGACAGCCGCGTGGTGAGCGACGCGCGGGCGCGGTCCGCGCCGGGCGTCAGCTGCGGCAGGGCGCAGTCCTCCGGCGCCCCCTCGAACGCGGTTGTCCAGAACTGCCGCAGCAGGTCGAGGCGTTCGACGGACAGGACGCCCTCGGGCGGCTCGGCGTCGGCGAGTTCGCCCGGCCCCAGCCCGTGGGCGGTCGTCAGCGAGGACAGCAGGGCGGCGGCGGAACCGTCGTCGAAGACGCCGTGGTGCACGGCGAACAGCAGGTGCGCCCGGTCGGCGCGGTGCAGGACCGCGATCCGGCACAGCGGTGCACCGGAGTGGTCGAAGGGAGCGCCGAGCGTGGACACGTGGTGATCGAGGACCCGGTGCGCCGACTCCTCGTCCTCCGGCAGGGGGTGCACGGCGAGCGGAACCTCGGGCACCGGGTGGACACGCTGGACGAGGCCCTCGGGCTCCGTGCGGAGGGAGACCCGCAAAGCCGACTGGGCGCGCAGCACAGCGCGCACGGCGGTCAGCAGCCGGTCGATGTCCACCGCTCCGGAAACGGCCAAGCGGTGCACGATGGCGGGCCGGGGCCGCTGCGCGTCGAGCACGAAGAAGCGGAGCTGCCCCGGGGTCGCGGGTTTCTGCATTCGGAGTCCCTTCCAGGAGGCTTGGGTCCCCACTCCGGGAGGTCCCGCGGCGTTGTGCGGCCGAGGCCGCGGAGAACGGCGAGGTCAAGGCTCCTTCGGCGGAATGGCATGAGGTACGGGGGTCAGGGGCGCTCAGCCGGGCAGCGGCGGGCGTCCGGTGGCGGCGACGTGGGCGGCGAGCCGCCGGACCGTCGGGTGGCGGAACAGCTCGGGCCAGCTCAGGTCGCCATCGATGCGGGCCAGGCAGCGCACCGCGGACATGGAGTCGCCGCCGAGCGCGAAGAAGTCGGCGTCGCGGCCGACCGGACCGGTGTCCAGGACGTCCTGCCAAACCGCGGCGATGTGCTCTTCCCAGGCACCGACCGGCGCTTCGAAGGCCACCGCCGCGGACTCCGGTGTGCCGGGTGCCGCCGAGAGGGCGGTGAGGGCCTTGCGGTCGAGCTTGCCGTTGGCGTTGACGGGCAACTCGTCCAGGACGAGGACCGCTGCGGGAACCATGAAGGAGGGCAGCACCCTGGCCAGGTGTGCGCGTAGTTCCCCGGGGCGCGGGGTCCGGTCCGGGCGGGGGACGACGTGGCCGACCAGCCGCCGGGTTCCGGGGGGATCCTCCCGGGACGTGACGACGGCGTCCTTCACGTCGGGGTGGGCGCGCAGCACGGCTTCCACCTCACCCGGTTCGACGCGCAGGCCGTGCAGCTTGACCTGGAAGTCCTTGCGGCCGAGGAGTTCCAGGACGCCGTCCGGGCGCCAGCGGGTGAGGTCCCCGGTTCGGTAGAGGCGATCGCGCACGACACCGCAGGACCAGTCCAGGAAGCGTTCGGCGGTGAGGTCGGGGCGTTCCAGGTAGCCACGGGCCAGACCGACCCCGGCCAGGTGGAGTTCGCCGACGACCCCGGGCGGGACCGGCTGCAACGCGTCGTCCAGGACGTACACGCGCTGGTTGGCCATGGGGCGGCCGTAGGGAATGCTGATCCAGGTCGGGTCGGTTTCCGTCACTTCGTGGATCGTGGAGTGGATCGACGCCTCGGTGGCACCGCCGAGGGCCACGAAGTGGACGTGGGGGGCGAGCGCCCGCACCCGTTCGGGCAAGGACACGGGGACCCAGTCGCCTCCGAGCATGACCAGCCGCAGCCGGCCCAGGGCCGTGCCACCGGTGTTCTCCAGGTGTTCCGCGAGCAGTTCCAGGAGGGCCGGGGCGGAGTTCCAGACGGTGACGTCGTGCTGCGCGACGAGACGAGCCCAGTGCGCCACGTCCTTGGCGCGGTCCGCCTCGGGCACCACGACGGTGCCGCCGGCCGCGGTGATCCCGAGGAACTCGTAGACCGACATGTCGAAGCTCGGCGAGGACAGGGCCAGGACGCGGTCCGAGGAGCCCACGGCGAAGCGGGAGTTGAGGTCTGCCAGGTTGTTCACCACGCCGCGGTGACGCAGGGCGATGGGTTTGGGCAGACCTGTCGACCCGGAGGTGTGGATGACGTAGCACAGGTCGTCGGGACCCGCGATCCGGCCGGCGTCGGTTCCCGGTCGCGCCGCGAGGTCAAGCGCGGTGCCGTCGAGGAGCCCTTCGACCAAGACGGTCTTCCGGTCGGCGCCGGTCGGCGGGGCGGGCAGCGCGGCAGCCCGGATCCGGTCCGTGACCACGACCGCGCAGGAGGTGCCGTCCAGCATCGAGCGCAGCCGCCGGGCGGGGTAGTCCGGGTCGAGGGGCACGTAGGCGCCACCGGCCTTCAGGATGCCCAGCACGGCGGCGAGCAGGGTGGCGGAGCGCTCCAGGCACAGCCCGACCCGGGCGCCGGGCCCCGTGCCCTCCTCCCGGAGCCGGTGTGCGAGCCGGTTGGCGGCCGCGTTGACCTCCCCGTACGTCCATGTGCGCGCACCGTCGATGACGGCGGGTGCGCCGGGGTCGGCCGCGGCCCTCTCCTCGAACGCCGTGTGCAGGCAGGTGTCGTGCGGCAGGTCGACCGCCGTGTCGTTCCACTCGACCAGGACGCGGTGCGCCTCCTCGGCGGTGAGCAGGGCCAGCCGGGAGACCGGTGTGCGCGGAGCGCGGGTGGCGCCCGCGGTGAGGGTGCGCAGGTGGGACAGGACGCGACGGGCGGTGTCCGCCGTGAACAGCCGCTCGTCGTAGCGCAGTTCGGCGGTCCAGGTGTCGTCCCGCCGGTCCAGGGTGAGGTGCCACTCGAACGGCGGGGCGCCCTGCGGCCGGGTGCCGTGGGCGACCGCCACCACCGGCGTGCCGAGGTCGGCGGCGGGCGCCACGAGGGTGCTGCGGGCCACCAGGTCCGCTGCGGTGGAGTCCGGGTCGACGGTGTACCCGATGACGCCACCTGGGGTGGCGAGGGCGATCAGGCCCTGGCCGGTGAGACGGTGCAGCAGTGCCGCGAAGCACGCCGTGAGCCGCTCGTGGGCTGCCGCCCCGTCCTCTTGCGCGACACCGGCCAGGCCGTCCCGGACCAGACCGGTTGCCCGGGGGGCGGCACCGGCACGACGTGGTCGGTCGGCGCGGACGAGCACGGCCGGCCAGGTCGCCGGGGCTCTGGTGGTGTCGGGGCTCACCGGGATGCTCCTGTCCGGAGGACGCCGTGGGCTTCGGCCAGGGCGGTCGAATGCGGCAGGGGGTGGCGGGCGCACAGCGCCCTGACGTGCTCGCGCAGGCGAATGCGCTGGTGGGGGTCGACGCGGTACTCGGTGTCGCTCAGCGGGGTGGTCGCGGTCAAGGCGGCGTGCACCAGTCCCGCGCACTCGCGCACGTGCTCCGGGCCCATGCCGCGCTGGGCGAGGATGTTGCAGCCCAGCCGGATGCCGCTGGTGATCAGGGGAGGCCGGGCGTCACCCGGGACGCGGTTGCGGTTGACGAGGATTCCGCACTCCTCCAGCGCCCGTTCCGCGATGACACCGGTGAGCCGGCTGTCGCGGAGGTCGATCAGGGCCATGTGGTTGTCGGTCCCGCCGGTGAGCACCTCGTGGCCCAGGCGTACCAGTTCCGCGGCGAGCGCGCGGGCCCCGGAGACGGTGAGTCTCGCGGTACGGGCGAACAGGGGCTCGGCGGCGAGTGCCAAAGCGCGCGCCTTGGCGGCGATCGACGCGGGGGCGGGGGTGCCCTGGTTCTGCGGGAAGACGGCCCGTTGCATCAGCCGGTCCAGCGGCGTGCGCCCGTCGGGACCGGGGGCCTGGTGGTCGCGACCGCTGAGGATGAGCCCGCCCCGCGGTCCGCCGAGTTGCTTGTAGGTGCTGGTCGTGGTGATGTGCGCGTGGTCGATGGGGCTGGGGTGCTCGTTGGCGGCGACCAGGCCCGAAATGTGCGAGATGTCGGCCAGGAGGTAGGCGCCGACCGAGTCGGCGATCTCCCGGAAGCGGGCGAAGTCGAGGGTCCGGGAGTAGGCGCTGGCACCGGCGATCAGCACGGTGGGGCGGTGTTCGGCGGCGAGTTCGGCGACCTGGCGGTAGTCGATCCGACCGCTCGCGTCGAGGCCGTAGCGCACGGCCCGGTAGTGCCGTCCGGTGACCGAAGCCGGAGAACCGTGCGTGAGGTGGCCGCCGGCGTCCAGGTCGAGACCGAGCAGGGTACCGCCAGGCGGCACGAGGGCGGCCAGCACGGCGAGGTTGGCGGAGGAGCACGAGTGCGGCTGGACGTTGGCGTAGCGCGCCCCGAACAGGACCTTGGCGCGCCGCACGGCGAGCCGTTCGACCTCGTCGAAGTTGCCCGTGCCGGGGTGGTAGCGGGCGCCGGGGTAGCCCTCGGCGGTGACGTTCGACAGCGCGGATCCGCTCGCGGCGAGGACGGAGGGCGCGGCGATGCTGGCGGACGCGATCATTGCCAGGGTGGTGTCCTGGTGCCGGACCTCCGCGTCGAGCAGGCCCGCGAGTTCGGGGTCCTCGCGGTGCAGTTCGCCCAGCCCCACGTGGGTGAGGCCGGCCTGCCCGTACTCCACCCCGTACGGATTCGGGGGGAGGTCGGCCACTGTCACAGCTGCTCCTCGATGACGCGCCACAGTTCCGGCATGAAGTCCAGCAGGTAGAGGTGTCCGCCGGGCATCTCCACCTCGACGTAGTCCTTGGTGGTGAAGGTCTTCCAATCGGCGACCCCTGCCGCGGTGGCCACCGTGTCCGACGCGCCGCGCACCGCGGTGAGCGGGACGGGCAGGGGATCGAGCACCTGGGGCCGGTAGTCGCTGTACTGCTGGAGGAGCCGTGCGTCGGAGCGCAGCACGGGCAGCAGCAGGGCCCGCAGTTCGGGGTGGTCCAGTGCCTCGAAGCCGCGCAGGCTGTCCTGCTTCAACGACCTGACGGCCTCGTCGTCGTCGGGGCTGAGGCCGGTGTAACCGCGGTGGCGAGGGCTGCGCGTGCCGCTGACGATCAGCCGCTCGGGCAGCGGCCCCCCGGTCTCGTGCAGGTGGCGGGCGGTCTCGAAGGCGAGCAGCCCGCCGAAGCTGTGGCCGAAGATCGCGAAGGGTTCCCCGGCGGCGGCTTCCGTGACGCGGCGGGAGAGGTCGGTGACGCACTCGTGGAAGGAGGCGTAGCAGGGGCGGGAGAACTCCTCCTCCCGTCCTGGGAGCTGGACGGGTGTGGCGCGCGCCCGGCCGGTGCTCAGGGTCTTCCAAGGGCGGTAGACACCCGCACCCGCTCCGGCGTACGGCAGGCACATCACTCGTGTCATCGGACGCTCTCCTCGCTGGTCGTCGTGGGTGCGGGCTGGAACGGTCCGGGAGGGGCCGCGGCGGTGTGCCGCTCCTCCGCTCCGGTCAGCAGGGCGAGCCGGTGCCGGACGGCAGCCGACAGCCCGGCCAAACGCCCTGCCCAGGGGCTGTTGGCCGGGGCTTGCAGCATTCCCGCGAGACGGTGGCCGGGCAGCTCGTTCAGCTGGAACAGGACCTCGGCCTGCCCGCCGAGCGGCACCACGGGTTCGGTGTGCATGAGGACCCCTCCGGCGGCGTGGACGGGGCGCTGCCAGCTCTCGTACGCGAACAGGGCCTGGTACAGCGGCATCCGGCGCCCCGGACGGGTGCGCACCGCGCGGATCACGTCGTCCTGCGGCAGGTCCATGTGGGACAGGGCGTCGGTGACGGTCCTCCAAGTGCGCTCGCAGGCGGCAGGCCCGGCGGGCCGCCGCACGCGCACCGGCAGCGTGGTCAGCAGGCAGCCGATGACGTCCGCGAGGTCGGGGGTCCGGGTGGACACCGGGGTCCCGACGCAGAAGTCCTCGGCCCCGCACAGGTCGTGCAGGGCCTGGGCGTACGCGGTGAGCAGCACGGCGAACGGGGGGCAGGCGAGGCGCCGGCCCGTTTCGCGCGCCGCCGCGCCCGCCCCGTCGGGGAATCGGACGGCGTGGCAGCGCAGCTCGGCCTGGGCGAGTTCGCGCTGGGTCGGGCCGTCGCGGTCCCCCGGCAGGTCGGGCACGCCGTCGAGCGCGGTCCGCCAGTGGGCGGCGAGTTCGGCCCGGCGTTCGGCGGCCGGAGGTCGTGGGGCCGGAGGTCGTGGGGCCGGGTGGGCGGGCGGCGGCTCGGGTTCCCCGGCGACGACGCGGGCGTAGGCCCGCGCGAGGTCGCCGGTGAACACCTCGTGGGACAGCCCGTCGTACACGAGGTGGTGCGTGAGGACGTACAGGGTGGCGCCGGGGGCGTCCTGCGCGTCCTCGGCGAGCGCGAGGACCACGTGGCGCCCGGTGGCGGGATCGAGGAGCCCGGTCCGGGCCAGCTCGTGGGCGGCCGCGTCGAAATTGGTGCCCGGGGGGAGTTCCAGCAGTGGCGGTGCGACGGGCGGCACGGTCGTGCACCGCAGTTCCCCCGCCTCGGGCCTGAAGACCGACCTCAGCACGGGGTGGCGGGCGACCACCCGTGCCGCTGCCGCGGCGAGTGCCGTCGGGTCCGGGGTGCCTTCGACGCGCACGGTGCTGAGCACCCTCCAGGCGGGTGCGCCGGGGGCGATGCGCTCGGCGAACCAGAACTGGCGTTCCGTCGCCGAGGCGGCGCGCGGTTCGGCACGGGGCGTCGAGGAGTCGTCCACGGGCGTCACCGGGCCGAATAGCCCGCGTCGACGGTCACGGTGGTGCCGGTGACGCGCTGGGAGGCGTCGCAGGCGAGCCAGAGCGCGGCGGCGGCCACGTCGGCCGGCTCGACCAGCCTGTGCATCGGCTGATCGGCGGTGAACAGCTCCTCGTGCTCGGCCAAGGGGACGTCGAGCACCCGGGCGACCTCGGAGAGCATCCGCCCCTCCACGGCGGGTTCGTCCCGGATGTTGCCGGGGCACACCGCGTTGACGCGCACGCCGTACGAGGCGTAGTCGAGGGCGCTGGCCTTGGTGAGGCCGACCAGGCCGTGCTTGGCCGCGACGTACCCGGCGAAGTTGCGGTAGCCCACCAGACCCGCCGTGGAGGCGATGTTGACGATCGCCCCGGAGCGGCGTTCCACCATGGCGGGGGCGAACACCTTGGTGGCGCGCCAGGCGCCGCCGAGGTCGACGTCCACCACCAGTTGCCAATCCGCCTCCGACGTCTCGTGCACCGGCCGGCCGGAAGGGGCCACGATGCCCGCGTTGTTGACGAGCACGTGCGGCGCGCCGAACCGGTCGTGGGTCCGCTCGCGCAGCTCGGTCAGGGCCTGGAGGTCCCGGACGTCGACGGCCGCGGTGAGGACGTCGGCGCCGAGGCGGCGGCAGGTGTCGGCGGTGTGGTCGAGCTGGCTCGCGGTGCCCATCGGGTAGGGCACGCCGGGCACCGGGGCGGCCACGTCGAGCAGGACCAGGTCCGCGCCTTGGGCCGCGAAGGCCAGCGCGCAGGCGCGCCCCGCGCCCCGCGCGGCCCCGGTGATCACCGCCGTGCGCCCTTCGAGGACGCCGACGGTCGGGTGCGCCGCGGTCATCGGACCGTCGCCCCCCTGCCCGACGTGGGCTCCGGGTCCGCGTCGGGCGCGATCCGCGCGCCCTGCTCCGGCGCGGCGGGCCCGTCCCGGTCACCGCCGGCACCCGGCCGCTCGTCCATGGCGCGCAGGCCGGGCGACCGCCAGCTGACGGCGATCAGGACGAGGTAGACGAGGGCGAAGCAGAGCATCGGCACGCGCAGCCCGGCCAGGTCCACCAGCCACCCGGCGGTCAGCACGCCGATCGGGGCGGCGGTGAGGGCCATGGCGCCGGTGAGGCCGAAGACCCGGCCGCGCAGCTCCTCGGGGACGCGTTCGAGCATGACCGTCGAGAGCATCGGGTTGAGCGGTCCGCCGGCCACGCCGACCAGGAAGCAGATCACCGTCACCCCGAGGGCGCCGGGTTCGAAGTAGAGCATCATCCGCAGCACGCCCACGACCGCGAAGCAGCCGAACAGGGTGTAGCGGCGGTTGGCCAGGATGTTCCGGCTGGCGGGGCCGTACAGCAGGGTGCCGACGATGGCGCCGACGCCGACGGCGCCGAGGAACCACCCCAGGGCCGCGCTGCTGCGCAGGACGTCCTGGGCGTAGACCGGCAGGAACAGCGGGGTGAAGGCGTCGTCGAGGAAGTTGGTGACGACGACGAAGGCGGTCATCGCGCCGATCACCGGCATGGTGCGGATGAGCGCCACGCCTTCGCGGAGCTGGCCGAAGAAGCCGGGCCCGGCCGCCAGTTCCTCCCGGGACCTCGTCCTCTCGGTGACCGGCACCGCGAAGGCGACCAGCGCGGCGGCGACGAGGAAGGTCGCGGCGTCGACGTACATGCCGACGGCCGAGCCGCTCGCCGCGATCAGCACGCCGGCCAGGGGCGCCCCTGCCACGAGACCGAGCCGGGGGGCTGCCTGGTACCAGGAGTTCACGCTCTCCAGCCGGGCCCCGGCGCCCTCGATGACGGGTTTGAGGAGCGTCATCCGGGCGGCGGTGGCAGGGGTCGCCACGATCGTGCGGGCGAACAGCAGCGCGAGCAGCAGCGGGACGGGCAGCCCGGTGGTGGCGTCCAGGAGCGGCACGAGCAGCACCAGGATTCCCGCGGAGAGGTCGGACAGCACGCTCAGCCTGCGTCCGCCGAACCGGTCGACCAGGACGCCGCCGACAGCGCCCGCGAAGATCATCGGCAGGGCGCCGACGAACCCGGCGAGACCGGTGGTGACGGCCGAACCGGTGGTGTGCAGGACGTACAGGGGCACCGTCACGATCGTGATGGCGTTGCCGAAGGCCGACAGGTACTGGGCCACCAGCAGGAACACGAGCGGGCTGCGGCGCCGGACGGCCGCCGTGGTGCTCTTGGTCATGCCTGTTCCCCCTGGTGCCCGCGGCGCTCTCGGCTGAGTCGTGCGAAGAGGCGTTCCATCGTTTCCCCGGTGACCCCCGTCGCGCCCGGAACGCCGACCGGGCCCCGGGCCTGCCGCGCCACCTCGAACAACCCGCGCAACTCGCGGGCCGCCACCTCGGCGGCCTCGCGGACCGCGGCCGGGTCGACGGCGTCGGGGTTGTGCAGCCAGCGCAGCACGGCGTGGCCGTCGCGCACCCCGACCGTCACGTCCACGTCCACCTCGCGCTCCACCTCGGTGTTGCCACGGGCGGCGACCTGCGCCGATGCGGTGAAGGGGCCGTCCGAACCGTCAACGGGGGAGGTCAGTTCGCCCAGGTGGTTCACGATCACCCGGGGCCGTTCCAGCGCGGCGAACTCCGCGCGCAGGTCGGGATCGGCGGCGCAGACCAGCATCCCGAACGTCTTGCCGGAGTCGGGGACCCCGCGCAGCGCGGCGGCGGTGGCGCGCAGGTCGTCCCGGGCCGAGCCGCCGGTGAGCGGCACCCGGAAGGGGTGGGCGGACGCGTAGAACCCGACGGCCCGGTCCGGGTCCCACTCGGGCAGCGCGGCCAGCGGGTCGCGGCCCAGGCCGATCAGCCACACCGACGGCTGGTCGTGCGGTGCCCAGCGCCGCAGCGCGCGGGCGACGGAGGTGAGCGCGGCGGCCCGCAGCGTGCCGTGGCCGCCGGGCGGCAGCGCCACCGACACCTCCGACGACCGCTCGCGGGCATAGGTGTTGGGGCCGTCCAGGCGCCAGCGGTAGTGGCCGGTCCCGCTCGTCTGGGCCCGCCAGTACCCGGCGTGCGGCGCCGGGTCCAGTGCCCGCACGACGGCGGCGTGTTCGGCGTACCCGGCGCGTTCGGCCACCAGCGGCCGGCCCCGGTAAGCGGCGGCCAGGTCGGCGATGACGATGCCCCAGGACATGCCGTCGATGACCAGGTGGCTCGCGCTGAGGACGACGCGGTCCGCCTCGCCGGGCGCCCCGGGCAGGAGGCTGACGGCGAACAGCGGCCCGGTGACGCGGTCGAAGTCCGCCCGCTGGGCGTCCACCACCCGCTCCGGGGCGACGCCGGCGGGCTCCGTCGACCAGCGCCAGTCCGCGCCGGGCACGAGCCGGGTGCCGAGGACGCGGTCGGGGCGCAGGGTGGTGGTCAGCGTCGGGTGGGCGCGGACCACCTCCCGGGCCGCCCGGCGCAAGCGCTCCGGGTCCAGGCGGCGGTCCGAGGTGAGGACGTGGCTGTGCGAGAGGTCCTCCACCCGGGACAGCCCGCTCCTCAGGAGCATCTCCTGCTCGGGGCCGGGAGGTCCGGGCGAGGGGGCGGGCGCGCGGTCCGCCGGGGCGTCGTGGCGCGTGCCGAGGACGCGGGCGAGCCCGGCCGGGGTCGGGTGGGTGAAGACGTCCTTGAGGGTGACGGTGAGGTCGTCGGCGCGCAGTCGGTGGGTGAGCCGGACGGCGAGCAGCGAGGTGCCGCCGCTGGTGAAGAACACCGCGTCGGGGTCGGCGCGTTCGACGCCGAGCACGTGCCCCCAGGCGGCGGTGACCCGGTCCAGGACCGCCGCGTCGACCGGTCCGCCGGCCACCGTGCCGGCTCCGGCGTCGTGGCCGAGCAGAGGGGGCGGCGGTGCCGGCGGCGGCGGGGCGGGCCGCCGCAGCGGCTCGTCGGGGCGTTCCGCGAACTGCTCGACGAGCTGGAGCAGGCGGTCGGCCAGGTCGGCGACGGTGGCGTGGTCGAACAGCGCCGTCCGGTACTCCATGCGCCCGTAGACGACCTTCCCCACCCGCCACCAGGCGGTGGTCAGGTCCATCGTGGAGATGCCCTCGGGCACGGCGTTGGCGTACACCTCGGCGCCGGGCAGTTCCAGGGGCCGCGAGTCGTCGATGTCCAACTGCACCAGCATGGTCCGCAGCAGCGGGTACCGGGTGGCGGACCGGCCGGGGGTGGTGGCCTCGACGATCTCCCCGAAGGGCACTTCACGGTGATCGGCTACGGCGGCGGCGGCAGCGGTCGTGGCCGCGAGCACGTCCAGCGGGGTGGGGTCCTCGGGCAGCCGGATCCGCAGTGGGATGCTGGTCAGCAGGAACCCGATCAGCGGTGCCGCCTCCGGCTCGCCGCGGGTGGCGGTGGGGATCCCGATCACCAGGTCGCGCTGCCCGGTGCGCTCGTACAGCAGCGCGGCGTACGCGGCGGTCATCGCCGTCGCCGGGGTGGTGCGGACCTCCCGCGCGCGGCGGAAGAAGGATTCGGCGACAGCCCCGTCGAGGATGAAGCCGTAGTGCTCGCCGGCGTGGTCGGAGGTGTTGGGACTGCGGTCGTAGGGCAGGGCGAGGTGCTCGGGGACGCCGTCCAGGAACGTGCGCCAGAAGTCCCGGTGGCGGGCGCCCTGTGGACCGGCGAAGCACTCGCGCTGCCAGTGGGCCCAGTCGCCGAACTGCACCGGCATCTCGGCGACACGCGGCGCACGCCCCTCGGCCAGGGCCCGGTAGTGCTCCAGGAGCTCCTCGTTGAGGCGCACGTACGACCACTGGTCGACGAACGAGTGCGGCATGGTCTCCACGACCTGGTGGTCGTCCTCGGCGACCTTGGCCACCGCGAGGCGCAACACCGGGTCGGTGGCGAGGGCGAAAGGGCGGCGGACCTGCGCGGCGATGAACTCCTGCCGGCGCCGCTCGGCCTCGTCGGCGGGCACGGCGGTGGTGTCGGCGGCCGTCAGGTCGGTGTAGCCGAGGTCCGCCCGCCGGTCGGGGTGCACCCGCAGGTAGGGGCGGCCGTCCTCGGCCTCGGCGCCGGAGCGCAGCAGGTCGTGGCGGCTCACCAGGCTGTCCGCGGCGCGGCTGAAGAGGTCCAGGTCGAAGGCTCCGAGCACGCGCAGCCCGTAGCCGAGGGTGTAGGTGGTGGTTCCCGGATCGAGCTGGTCGAGGATCCACAGGCGTTCCTGGTCCATGCCGAGCGGGAACCGGTCCCGCGGCCCTGGCCTGGGCCGCAGCACCGGGCCGTGGCGGGCGGCGAGCCGATGGGTGAGCGCCGCGCGCTGAGCGGGGGTGAGCCGGGCGAGCCGGGTCGTCAGCCGCTGGTCGGCGGGAGTGTTCACGCGGACCTCTCCACGGCCGCGGCACCGAGGTGGAACAAGGCGGGCAGCGACTCCAGGACATCGGTGGCCGGGAGCCCGAAGTCGATCAGGCAGCCGACCTCGTCGGCGCCGGCCGCGGCCAGGTCGGCGAGGACGGCGCGGGCCTTGGCCGGGCTGCCGAGCAGCGAGGGGCCGGTCAGGAAGTCGAGGTAGGCGTTCTCCAGGAGCACGAATTCATCACTTCCCCCCGTCTGCCTGCGGAAGGACCGCAGGTAGGCGTGCATGGCCGGGCGGAGGAAGTCCTCCAGGTCCGGTCGATCGCTGACGTGTGCGTGTGTCATGACCACGACGTCGCCCGCGCCGGGATGTCCCGCGTCCTGCCACTCCTGCCGGTAGCGGGCGATGTTCTCCCGCAGGGCGGGCAACGTCTGCCCGAGGAGCGCGGTCGCCACCCCGTAGCCGGCCCGGGCGGCGGTGACGAAGGTCTGGGGTGTGCCGGTGGCGGTGAGCCACACCGGCAGCTCCTCCTGGACGGGCCGAGGGCGGGTCGAAACCTCGGTCGTGGTGCCCGCGGTGGACGGGTACGGCAGGGCCTCGCCGCGCCACAGGGCGCGCACGTCCTCGATGGTGCGGCCGGTGACCTCGCGCCGTTCCCGGTAGTCGTCACGGGCCAGGGCGAAGTCGTCCGGGTGCCAGCCGCTGCCGAAGGAGAGGCCGACGCGGCCGCCGGAGAGAACGTCCACGACCGCCCACTCCTCGGCGATGCGGGCCGGGTGGTGCAGCGGGGCGGCCACGCTGCCCGCGTGGATCCGGATGGTGCGGGTGCGGGTGGCGACCGCGGCGGCCAGCAGCGCCGGGTTGGGCGAGAAACCACCGAAATCGACGAAGTGCCGCTCCGGGAACCACACGGCGTGCTGGCCCGCCGCGTCGGCCTTGGCGGCGGCTTCCAGGACGAAGGCGTAGTAGGCGGCGGCGTCGGCCTGGTCGGCGCTGGCGAAGAAGTAGAGGCTGCGGCGCAGGTGCTCGGGCAGTGCCACCGGGGCCTGCAACTGCCCGGCACGCTGGCTTCGCAGACCCGCGCTCAGCCGGCGCCGCTGTTCCGGGTTCAGCGCGTCGAGGCGCGAGGAGAGATCACTCATGGTTCTGCCCGTTCTCGTTCTCGATCTCCTCCAACAGGAGCAACAGGGCCTCGTCGTCGCGTTCCGCGACGAGTTCCGCGGTCCGGGCCGTGAACCCGGCGAGGGAGGAGTTCTCGTAGAGGTCTTGGAGCCGGATCTCCACCATGAGGGCGTCGTTGACGACGCTGACCAGGTGGGCGGCGTGCAAGGAGGTGCCGCCGAGGTCGAAGAAGTTGTCTTCTGGCCGCAGTCCGGTGATGCCGAACGCCCCCTGCCAGATGTCGCGGACGGCGTCGGCCGTCGACGCTTCTCCGGACGGCTCCGCACCGGCGGCCGGGAACGGGTCGGCGCCATCGGCCACGAGAACCGGATCCGTCGCAGTCGCAACGGCCGGCGGGTGGACCTCGGGGGCCTGGGACGTCGAAGACTCCACCCAGTGGCGGTTGCCGGTGAAGGGGTAGGGCGGCAGCGTCACGGCGCGTGCGGGCCATGCCGGGTCGGCCAGCGGGTGGCCCGCTGTCCACAGCACCGCCAAGGCGTCGTGCCATTCGGCGGTCTCGTCCGAGCCGCGGCGGTCCGACGCGTCGACGACGAGGACGTCGCACTGCGCGGCCGAGGCCGCCCGGCGGACCTCCGCGGTGGCCGCGTGGGCCCGGTGCAGGCCGAGGACGGTGTCCGGGCGGGTGTCGAGCAGCGTGGTGACCGCGTCCGTGAAGCGGACCGGGTTGCTCATCTGGCGTCCCCAGTAAGCCGGGTCGACCGCTTGGGCTTCGGTGAGCAACGACCCGGTGAGCCCGGAGATGATGGGGACCGCGGGTACCGACAGGGACAGGGAGGCGACGAAAGCCCCGAACTCCTCGGCGGGGCCGACCATCGAGCGCGAATGGGCGGCGCGGGCGATCGGCAGGCGCTTGGTGCGGATCCCGGCCTCGCCGCAGCGCGCTTCGAAGGCGACCAGAGCCGTTTCGCGGCCGCCGCAGACGGTGTTGTCCAGTCCGTTGAGCACGCACACGTCCACCTCCAAGCCGGCTGCGAGCCGTACCGCGGTGTCCTCTCCGGCGCGCACGGCGGTCATCGCCCCGGGTTCCGCAGCGGCCATCAGGTGTCCTCGGCGCACGACGGCGGCCGCCGCGTCGGCCGTGGAGAAAACACCCGCGTGGGCGGCTGCGGTCAGCTCGCCGATGCTGTGGCCGAGCAGCAACCCCGGAGTGAGGCCGTGTCGCTCGGCCTGGCGAAGGCCGGCCAGTCCGAGGATGAACAACAAGGGCTGGACGAAGGTGGTGTCGACCAGGCGCGGATCGCCGGCGAGCCAGTTCCGGGCGTCGGCCAGGTCGGGTCCGCCGGCCCGGCGCACCTCGGCGGCGAGTTCGGCCAGGTCGGCGGCGAACCGCTCGTCCCCGGCGGCGAGACCCGCTCCCGCGCCGGCCAGGTCGACACCCTGACCGGGCAGCACGGCGGCGAGCAACGGAGCGGTCACGGCGCGGCGTCCGCCGTTGCCGGCCGCCGCGGTCAGCTCGGCCACCAGGTGGTCGCGGGCCTCGGCGGGGTTGGTGGGCAGGACGGTGGCCCACCGTTCGGGTAGTGCCCTGCGGTGGTGCCACAGCGTGCCGGTGATCTCGCCCAGGGGGAGTTCGGCGCCGTCAACGCCGAGCCACGCGGCCAGGTCGCGAGCTTTGTCCCGGAGGGCTTCGGGGGTGGCTGCGGACAGCACGGCGAGGTGAGGCGTGGCCTGACCCGCCGGGTCGTGCTCGACCGGATCGGTGGATCGGGGCGCCGCGGACAGCAGCACGTGGCAGTTGGTGCCGCCGAGCCCGAACGAGCTGACCCCCGCGGTACGGGGCCGGTCGGTGGGCCAGGGCCGCGCGACGCGGGGCAGTTCGAAGGAGGCGCAGCCCAGCTCTGCGTCGGCGCCGTCGCCGGGTTGGGACGGGGTTGGCGGCAGTACGCCCGCCTCGACCGCGAGGACCGCCTTGATCAGGCCGATGACACCGGCCGCCGAGTCGCAGTGGCCGATGCTCGGCTTCACCGCCCCCAGCGTGAGGACGGAATCGGCGGGCCGTTGCCCGTAGACCTCGGCCAGCGCCGCGAGCTCGACCTGGTCGCCGAGGATCGTGCCGGTGCCGTGGGTCTCGACGTAGCCGACATCGCGCGGTTCCAGCCCGGCGACGGCCAGTGCCTCGCGCAGGACGTCGGCCTGGCCCTGCGGGCTCGGCGCGGTGAGGCTCATGCGAGCGGCGCCGTCGTTGTTGACGGCACTCCCCAGCAGGTGGGCGCGGGCGCTCTCGCCGGTGCCGGGCAGGTTGGACACCCGGCGCAGCACCACGATGCCGGCTCCGCTGGAGGGCACGGTCCCCGCCGCGCCCTCGGTGAATGCGCGGCACCGGCCGTCGGGCGAGGTGACACCGCCCTCGGCGAACGCGTAGCCCTGCTCCGCGTCGAGGTGCACCGTGGCCCCGCCGGCTATCGCGATGTCGCACTCGTAGGTGAGCAGGCTGCGGATCGCCTGGTGCACCGCGACCAGAGAGGTGGAGCAGGCGGTCTGCACAGTGATGGCCGGGCCGGTCAGACCGAGTCGGTAGGCCAGGCCGGTGGCGAGGAAATCGCGGGAGTTCCCGAGGGCGAGCTGTTCGGCACCGAGCGCGAGCAGGATCTTCTCGTCCTTGAGGACGTGGTCGCGGTAGTACGTCTCACTACCGCACCCGACGAACACCCCGATGCGGTCTTGGGTGCGTTCGGGGTCGACCCCGGCGTCCTCCAACGCCTGCCAGGCCACTTCGGTGAGGACCCGGTGCTGGGGATCGGTGGCCGCGGCCTGGGAGGGCAGCATGCCGAACAACTCGGCGTCGAACCGGTCGAACCGGTCGATCTGCCCCGCGCGCAGCCGGTCGCCGGGTGTGGTGGCGGCCGGCAGGGAGACGACTCCGTCGGCGATCGCCGCCCAGAAGGCCCGGGGGTCCGCGCTACCGGGCACTCGCAAGGACAGGCCGATGACGGCGACGGCGTCCCTCCCCTCCGGGGCCGTGCCGGGGTGCTCGTCGTGGCTGTTCTCGCTCACGCTTCCTCCTGGCGGGCGCGCCCGTCGGAGGGCGGACCGATGACGTCCGCGAGGCGGCGCGGGGTCGGGTTGCGGAATATGTGCTTGAGCTGGGAACCGCGGAAGCCGTTGGAGCGCTGGAGTGCGTTCAGGCGCACCGCCAGCAGCGAATTTCCGCCCAGTTCGAAGAAGTTGTCGTCGCGTCGCACGGGGACGCCGAGGAGCTGCTGCCACACCCGGGCCAGCAGGCTCGCCGCGTCTGCCGGCTCCCCGGGAGGCACGTCCGTGCCGGTGTCGGTGGTCGCCTTCGGAGGGTCGGTGTCGCCACCGCGCGTGGGCTGGGGCAACCGGGTCGCATCCAGCTTTCCGTTGACGGTCAGCGGTAGCGACGACACCGGGGTAAGGGTCGCAGGCAGCATGTGCGCGGGCAGACTTGAGGCCAGCCACCGGCGCAGCTCCGCGAGGTCGGGAGCGGTGCCGGAGCCGACCACGTAGGCGTCGATCCGCGAGATGGCCGCGTCGTGGGCGTCGCGGACGACCGCCGCGGCCCCGGTGACGGCGGGATGGGCCAGGAGCGCGCCGCGGATCTCGCCGAGTTCGATGCGGTGACCGCGGACCTTGACCTGGTCGTCGAGTCGGCCCAGGTGCTCCAGTTCTCCGTTCGGCAGCACCCGGCCGCGGTCGCCGGAGCGGTAGAGGACCTCTTCCGGGAGCCCGGCGAGGCTTCCGGGCAGGAAGCGCTCGGCGGTGAGTTCGGGCCGGTTGAGGTACCCGGCGGTGACGCCGTTCCCCGCGACGTGGATCTCGCCCGGGACCCCGGGGGCCACTGGGCGCCTCTCCTCGTCCAGGACGTACAGCCGCCACCCCGGCAGGGGGAGTCCCACCGATCGGGTCCCGGCGAGGGCATCCGCCCGGGTCAGGTCGCGCCACGTGCAGTGCACGGTGGTCTCGGTGATGCCGTACATGTTGACCACGCGGCAGGTCCGCTCCGGGTGGCGATCCATCCAGGGCAGCAGCATCCGCGTGTCCAGCGGTTCACCGCCGAAGATCAGCAGGCGGACGGAGAGCGGGTCCGGTGCGGTTGCGTCCGCGGTGAGGAGCTGCGCGAACGCGGAGGGGGTCTGGTTGAGCACGGTGACGCGCTCGGCGACGAGCAGGGCGTGGAAGGCATCCGGGTCGCGGGCGGTCCAGTGCGGTACGACGACCAGGTGGCCGCCGGTCAGCAGGCACCCCCACACCTCCCAGACGGAGAAGTCGAAGGCGAAGGAGTGGAAGAGGGACCAGGTGTCCCGCTCGGTGAAGCCGAACCCCTCCGGGCCGGCCGTTGCGGCCAGCAGGGCGACTACGTTGCGGTGCCGTACCAGAACCCCCTTGGGGGTGCCGGTGGAGCCGGAGGTGTGGATGACGTAGGCCACCCGCTCCGGGTCCGGTTCGGGCAACGGGGTTCCGGCGTCGGCGGGCGCGGCGTCGGCGGGGAGCAGTTTCACGTGCGGCGGCAGCAGTGCCGGGTCAAGGTCGGTCACGGCCGTGGTGAGGCCGGTGTCCTCGACGATGAACGCCAGCCGTTCGCGCGGGTAGTCAGGACTGAGGGGCACGTAGGCGGCACCGGCCTTGAGCACCGCGAGGAGGGCGACGACCAGGTTGGTGCCGTGGCGCAGGCAGACACCCACCCGGTCACCGGCGCGCACACCCGATTCGGCCAGGGACAGGGCGAGCGCGGTGGCGCGTTCGTCGAGTTCGAGGTAGCTCAGTCGCTGATCCCCGCAGCTGACCGCGGTGTGACCGGACAACCGCGTGGCCTGCTCGGCGAAGAGCGAGACGAGGTCGGTTCCGGCGGTGTCGACGAGCGGCGGTTCGGCGGTGTCGACACGGTCGGTTGCGGCGACGGTGGAGAGGAGGGCGTTCGGGTTCTTGACCATGGTGGTGAGCGTGGCCTCCAGTTGGCGGCAGAAGCCGGTGGCCCCGGTGGTGTCCACCTCGGCCGGCCGGTGGCGCAGCAGGCCGCGCTGCTCGCCACCGAGGTCTTGCCGGAGGTAGAGGGCGAGCGGGAACTGGGCTGGTCCGAACCCGGGGTCCGGCAGGGGACGCGCCGCCAGTTCCGGCGTGATGATGTCGGGCAGCGTCCGGCAGGGGACGACGACCAGGGACAGACCGGCGCGGTCGGCAGGGGGCAGCACTGCCGACAGCGGCAGATCGGCGTTCCGGTAAGCGGACATGGCGGACCTGTGGGCCTGACGCAGGTAGCCGGCCACGGTTTGGGCGCCGCCGGTGTCCAGCGGCACCGGCACGGTGGCGCTGAAGTAGCCGATGGCGGTTGCGTGGCGAGGGGCGCGGCGGGAGACGGTGGTGCCGAGCACGGGCCGGGCGGTCGTGCTGTTGCGGCTCAGCACCAACCCCGCGACGGCGAGCACCAGGGAGTGGTGGGTGAGGCCGAGCCCGGCCGCCAGTTCGCCCGCGGCGTCCCACACCGCGTCGGGGATCAGCAAGGGCACCGTGTCGGACGACCCGGCTGAGGCCGGTCCGGCCGCGTGAGCACCGGGGGTGCGGGCCCATTCCAGAGCCGCTGATACCCCGGGGGCGAGTTCACGGGTGAGGTCGGCGGCTCGTCCGAGCCGCTCGGGCGGCAGTTCGTGCTTTCCCCGGGACCACTGTGCGAAGGATTCGCCGGGCACGTCGGGTACGTCACCGAGCAGCCACTGGGCGAGCACCGCCATGGACGTTTCGTCCACGAGCAGGTGATGAACCGTCAGGCACAGGTGTGCAGTCCGGGAGCTGTGCCTGACCAGGACGACGCGCAGCAGGGGACCGTTGTCGAGGTCGAACGGGCGCAGCGCCTCCCGGCGCAGGCGGGCTTGGGCGAGTGGCCCGTCCGGGTCGACCGGGGCGTCGGCGACGAACAGCTTCGAGGGCCTGTGGGCCGGGGCGAACACCAGCCGATCGTGGTGTTCCGCCACCCGCGCGCTCAGCAACGGATGGGCGGCGAGCACCTCGTCCAGCCGGGTGTGCAGGAGGTCCAGGTCGAGGGCACCGTCGATGCGCAGGAACAGCGCGGAGTTGTACGTGGCGGGGTCCTCGGCACTCCGGTCGGCTGCGTACAGGTCGCACTGGCTCAGCGTGAGGGGCAGCACCGCTGTGTCCCCGTCCGCACCCGGGCTGTCTCTGCGGGGTCCCGGGCGGCTGTCCTGGTTCGCCGGGCCGCTAACCGCGGCCATCGGGGATGGCCCGGGTGAGGGTGGCGGCGTCCGGGGCGTCCAGAACCTCCAGGTAGTCGACCTCATGGCCGGTCAGCCGGAAGATCCGGTCGGCGAGCAGCACGGCCTTGAGCGAGTCCCCGCCATTGGCGATGAACCCCGTGTTCACCTCGGCACCGGTTCCGAGCACTTCCTTCCAGGCTGAGGTGATCTCCGCTGCGAAATTCCGCACCGCGCGCCCGTTCGCGGCGTCCTCGAACAACTCTTCTGTCGGCATGGAAAAGTCCCCCGTTGGTGGTTTCACTCTTGGCAGTCCTGCTTTCCGCAGTCGCCCCAGGGCGTATGGAAACTGCCTACCATGGAATGTGCCATGGGATGTACGACGAGCGTCGGCGCGCTTCGGCGGCCGCTGTGATTGCGCAGGAACGCTCGCAATGCGCGTTCGCGTCAGGAATTTATGATTATTCCCCTACTTCCGGTCGGCGCGCCGCCGGCCCCCGTCTCGGACAGTAGGGGTGACGTTACCGGCGATATCGAGAGCCGGTAAACAACGAGACGTGGGATTCACTCGGATGGCCCCACTTCGATCTTGCGCCGGGTTGGCGGGTTCGGTGCTGCGCCTTGAAGCAACGCTGCGGTCTGGAATCGTGATGTAGGAATATTCATGGGCCAGTTGTCGTATCGGCGGAAGAGTCTTGAGGCCCTTGGGTTCGGCCGTGCTCGCCGTTGCGGTCGCGGAGCAGGGAGCGCGGTCACCCCGTCCGGTGACCGAGGTCGGCGATGAGGCCCTGGTCTGCTGTACGGTCCCTGCCTGTGCGAGGTGGGCGATGATGCCCGTGCCATGCGGGATCTGCCAGACCGCCGGGTCGGCGATGCGGTAACCGAGTCGGACCAACTCACCTTGGATGCGCCGATGACTCCGCTGGAGGTTCTTCCTGATGAGCTCACTTGCGGGCCATGAATCTGCGATGCCGGGCGGGCGGCGTACTTGTGGGTGCAGAAGTTGGCCACGCAGTTTGAAGTGCGCTTAGGCTGCTGGGGTTCGTGTTCGTTGATCAGCCGCCGAGGAATGTGAGGTTCCCCTGGTAGTCCGGAGGACAGCCCACGATGCCCAAGAGGTACCCACCCGAGTTCCGTCGCGAGGTGCTCGACCTGGTCACGTCCGGTCGCCGTGTCGCCCAGGTCAGGAACTGCGAGGAATCCTCGGCCGCGCTCATCGGCAACTCCTCCACGCTGCTCGTTCGACGCTGCGTGCCTAGCGGTTGTAGTGTCGCGCCGGGTGTTCGAGCACTGCCTGCCAGGCGAGGTGCCAGGGGAACAGGTGGATGTAGTTGGCTCCGGTGCCGGGGTCGTGTTGTTCGTAGACCTCGTCGCCGACGAGGACGGTGACGCCCCAGTCGGCGAGTTTGCGCATGGCGTCCTGGATGGCGGGGAAGCTGATCTGGGCCCGGTTGGAGAACGGCATCGCGACCACGGGTTGGTGTTTGCCGACGGCTTCGACGAGCAGGCCCAGGGGCAGGGTGTCGGAGATCCCGGCTGCCCACTTGGCCAGGGAGTTGCAGGTGATCGGTGCGGCGATCATGGCATCGGCGGGTGGGAGGATGTCGGGTGCGTAGGGGTCCTTGTACCTGCTGCGCACGGTGTGCCCGGTCTTGGCGGCGAGGGCGTCGGTGTCGATGAACCGGAGTCCGTCGGGGGAGGCGATGACGCAGACGTCCCAGCCGTCGGCTTGGGCGAGGTCGACGAGCTTGTCGACGTCGCGGGCGGCGGGTGAGCCGGTGACCACGGCGTAGAGGACGGGTTGACCGTTGTCGTTCATGGGTCCTGTTCGTCAGCGGTGGATGCCGCACCAGGCGGCGAAGTGGGCGAGGCTGTCGGTGGAGCGGGCGTCGTTGGCGGCCAGTGTGTGCACCGTGTCGTGGACCTGGGGGTGGTAGCGGGTCAGCTGTGGCGCGATCCGGCGGGCTTGGTGCAACGCCTCCAGGGCGCGGCGGCGGTCGCCGTGCAGCAGCCAGCCGCGCGAGAGGTCGATCCAGTAGTGCCCACTGCGGCTGGGTGCGGTGGTGGCGGGCAGGTGTATGGACGCGGCCCTGCTGATCGCGGTGGTGCCGTCGGAGAGTTCGACGGGGACGGCGACCCGGTGGATGTCGACGTTGGGCGCGCTGAACTTGGTGCCGTAGAAGTTGGCCTGTTCCTGTCCGGGCGCGGTCAGCGCGTCGGCTTCGGTCAGGTGCGACTCGGCCAGGTCGGTGTTGCTGGTCCGCGCGGCCAGGATGGCCGCACGCAGGTGCAGCGCACCTCGGACGGCCCGGGTCGCGGGTTGCGACGGTGTGAGGTCGGTCAGCGCGGAGGCGCGGTCGATCGCGCGCAGTCCGGCGGGGTAGGAGCCGTCGAACAGCAGGATCAGCGCGTGGTGCCACTCGGCCACCGCGGTCCGCAGCGGGTCGTCACCGCGTGTTGCGGCGGTGCGGGCGCGTTCGTCGGCGAGGTGGGCGAGGTCGAGGTGACCCAGGCGGTAGAGGGAGATGACGGCGTAGGAGTACGCCGCCGCGAGCAGTTCGTGGATCGGCGGACGCTGGGTCACGGGCAGGTCGTGGCTTGCGCGGTGCAGGTGTCGTAGCACGTCTGGCAGCGCCCGCACGGCCTCGGCGTGTTTGGTGCGTCGATCCCACTCTTTGATCTGCGAGACCGCTTCGCGCAGGTCGTCGATGCCGCGGGTTGGGGTGTCGAGTTCGGGGTCGTCGCCTTCGACGAGGGCCTGCCGCAGTGCCGGGACGCCTGCCTGTTCGGAGGCGGGAGAGGCGTTGCGGACGCCGTAGGGCTGCTCGGTGATGTCGGTGACGTTGACCGACAACGCCCGGGCGATCGCGGCGACGAAGCTGTGGCTGGCCGGGCGCTCACCGCATTCGACCTTGCGCAGCAAGGAATAGGACACGTTGGCGCGCAGGGACAACCCGCGCTGGGTAGCGCCGTGGATCTTCCTCAACTCGGCGATCCGCGTGCCGATGCGGGTCGGTCGCTCGTCGCTCATTCCGTTCCTTCCTTCGACCGTGTCCTCCATACAGCCTGATTTCACGCCGTCGATCAATCAAGTCGACCCGGTTGTGGCGCTGCTGTGGCAGTCCGGGGAACCAATCGATGTCAAGGTGCACTCTACGCGACGGATAACGCACAGAGGGTGATATCATGATGGTTGCTGCAACAGAGCCGCTGTTCACCACCTGGATCACCGCCCAAGACGACCAACGCGCCCACGCGGTCATGGACGAAGCTGTCGCCGACGGTCGAGCCGGCAGGTGGTGTTCCTGCTTGGGTGCGGATATCGACTGCTCCCGCTACCGGTGGTGTGCCCACCATCGCAAACCGAACTGGTTCCTGCGTCTGGTGGCGGTGACGCGATGATCGCCAACGACGATGCCGTCAGGGCGTTTCCGCAGCTGGCCAGGCTGGTGCAGATCAAAGAGGCCGGGTGGGCTTTTTGCCCGTTCCCCGACGAGCGTGGCGCTCCGGTCGGCCTGGTCGGCTGGCAGAGCGCAGGCGATACCACCGACGCCCTGTGGATCTTCGACCGCGATCGTTGCCGCGCGGCCCGGCTGATCCTCGGGAGCGAAGACAGGATCGACTGGGAGCACATCGGTGACCCCGAACCGCGGACACCACAAATGACTACCGGACCGCGGACGTGTTTTCTCAACTGGATCACCGGGTGGCCACAGATGCCGGTCATGGACGGTGCGGCGAGCGGTTGGGGTGTGCCGTCGTGGCTGGGGCGGCCTGAGTGCTGGGCGGCCGGCGTGGAAGGTGATCGGTCGTGATGTCGGAGACCGGGCAATTCACGGTGGACCTGTGGTCGGCCGAGGATGAACTGCGGCGCGACCGACTGAACGAGGCCGCTCGCCTGTTGGACGGGTTGTGGGAGGCGGTGCCGGAAGGCGCCGCACTGGAGCGGCTCGCTCAGTTGCGCGTGGTCACCGAGGAACTCGGCAAGCGCAGGTCGGCCCTGCCCGAGGTCGCCTCGGTGTTCCACCGTGCCACCCGGTGTTGTGCCTGGGAGGGGCACTACAGGCCGGCGCACTGGATGGGAATCCGGGAGTTGGCCGTGTGGCGGACGCGGGCAGCCGGTGAGTCGGTGTTGCGGCAGCGCACGTTCACCGGCTACCGGGACGCGCTGCACTGCCTGGCCCGGGTCGATCCCGCGGCCGCCGCCGAGGTCCGCGCTGTGGTCGACGGGCCTCGCACGGCGGGCACGGTGCCGGTGGTGACGGTGTTGCCGTTGGCCGGGTTCGGGTTACCGGCCTGGCCCCGACCCGATCCACGGGCACCCCTGACCGCCTGACCACCCCCGCTGGCCGCCCACGCGCGGCACCGGAGCACAACGAGGACCCCGAATGCAGCACACCACCAACAACACCAACAGTGAGAACACCGCCGCCTTCGGGAGCAGCGTCGAGGAGCGCCCGAGCAGGCCCGCTGCGCGGTTGAGTACCGCCCGGAGTCGGGAGTTGGGGGAGGAGTTGCGTCGGATCCGGCGCGAGGCGAATCTGTCGTCCGGGTGGGTCAGTGAGGTCTTGGGCTGGTCGTTGGGCAAGTCGTCGAAGCTGGAGACCGGCAGCCGGGGCACCAGTGTCTGGGAGATCGGCACCCTGGTCGGCCGCTGCGGCGCGGACAAGGCCACCCGTGACCGGATTCTTGCCCTGGTCGCCGAACCCGACACCGGCAGCTTCCTGCGCCCGCACCACACCGGCCCCGACGACCTGACCCTGACCGGTGACGAAGACTTGGTGTGCAAGCGCAGGACGCGGCAGGGGGCGCTGGCCCTGCGCCGGGGCCCACATGCCACCTTCTACCTGCACGAGAACGTCCTGCGCCACCTCACCCGCCTGGCCCTGAGCGAGCAGGAGTCGGCCAAGGCCCTGGCCCACTGGGCGGACGCCTACGAACGGCGGCTCCGATGACGGTCCTGCGCCCGTTCCGCTGGCAGCCGCACGACGGACACCGCCACGCCGTCACCCACGACGCGACCCCGCTGCGGGACACCACGACCCTGTGCGGCGAGGAACTGACCATTCCCGCCACCCCACTCGGTAATCGGGAGTGGTGCTGGCACACCTGCACCGACTGCGACACCGCCTGGCGCCACCACGAAGGCATCCCCCTGTTCCCCCACCAACGCACCCCACACCACCGGCAGCCCAAGGAAGAACCCCGGCAGACGACCCACACCTGACACCACCGCGGAAACGACACCACGATGTCCTACACGATTCGCCTGCGCGGCGAGGCATTCCTCGCCGCGCTGAGAAAAGCCAGGTTCTTCTCCGACTACTCCCTGGCCAGGGAGATGCAGGTCAACCGCAGCACCGTCACCCGCGTCCTGGCCGGCCGGCTGCGACCCGGCCCGGCGTTCATCGCGGGTGCGCTGACCGCCCTGGCACCGCTGACGTTCGACGACCTGTTCGCCATCGAGCAGGTACAACCCGCCGCCACCGGCACGCCGGCCGTGAGCCGCCGCCGGTAATCCATCGCCACCAGCGGGTCGAGTCGGTCCCGGACGTCCGGGACCGGGTGGGTCGCGGGTGGCGGTGCCACGAGTGGAAGAGACGTAGTGTGAGCACGACGAATTCGCCGCTGCCGTTCTCGACGGTGCGCACCAGGGTCCTGGGCCGCGAACTGCTCAACGCGCGCGAGCGGCTCGGGGCCGACCAGGACACGGCCGCCGCCCTGCTGCACCGACCGGTCGACTGGATCCACGCCGTGGAGACCGGCCGGCAGGACATCGACCGGCACACCCTGGCCCGCCTGCTGGGCACCTACCGGACCAACACCCGGACCTACACACGGGTGATGGCACTGTACGGCCAACCCGAGACAGGATGGCTGATCCAACCCCACGACACCGGCGACACCAACGGCATCGACGTCGCACTGCTGCACGAGGCGACCGCCGACGACATTTTCCTCTACGACCTCATCTCCCTGCCCGCACACGTGCGGACCGCACGCTACGCACACGAGCTGCTCACCCGCGACGGCACCACGACCCCGGCCGAGACGGAACAACACCTCCCCGCCGGCCTGCGGCGGCACCGGTCGTTCCGGCCCCCACCCTCCACACGACGCACCTTCGTCATCCAGGAATTCACCCTGCGCCACCTCCACGGCGACCCACAGGTGATCGCCGAACAGCTGCACCACCTGGCACACCTGCCCGACCGCGACACGACCATACGGATCATGCCCGTCTCGGCACCGGCCGGCCACTGGGAACAGGTGTCCTTCACCCTGACCAAAGGCAAAACCCACCGACCCGTGGTCCACCTCAGGACCGTGTCCTGCACCCTGTTCATCGACCGCCCCGACCTCGTCGAGCACTACCGCGACACGGCCACCCGACTCCTGGAACACACCCTGTCCCGCACCGAGTCCCACACCCTCCTGCTCAACCTGGCGAACTCCACGTGAACCACCACGAAACCAGCCGGCATCGCCGAACCGACACGAACCCCAGGCTCCGACGACGGATCGCCGGCAAGGCGGCAGGACGCTGAAACCTCGCGCGGTCGCGCAACGCGTCGAGCAGCCGTCGTGACGCATCGACCTTCTCCCACGGGGCGAAACGCTTGTAGACCGTGGGGCACGGTGGGAAGTCCACCGGCAGGGCCGCCACCGAGGTGTGCTGCGCCGGGCCGGAGCGGTGTACCGGTTCCGCCACGCCGGGCTTCAGGACCACTTGGCGCTCGCCGGCCGCCCCGACCGCGTCCGGCAAGGCAACACCGTGTTCCCGCACGGGGAGTTGTTCCCCGACCCTCCGAAAGACCACCCGGCTTCCCCCTGGCTCGGCGGGTGTCGCGCGGTGGCCGTAGCCGCGGTCGCGGGTACGGCCACCGTTCGTGTGGTGCCTGCCCGAGGTGGTTACCAGAGAATCCACGCCTGGCGGAGACGACGTCGGGTGATGCGGTGCCACAGCGTCTTCATCGGGATCACCTCCTCCCTGCGATCGGTGTGGACGTGCCGGCTCGGTGGGCGGTTCGGCGCAGGATGAACCGCGCGGGCACGACGATCCCGGCTGCGTAGGGCCGGGCGTTCGCGCCGTGGATCGTGAGATCGGCGCGGTCGGTCAGCGCGGTGAGCAGGTCCGCGGCCAGGGTGTGGGCCACGGCGGCGCCCGCGCACACGAACGGCCCGGCACCGAAGGGTAGGTAGGGGCCGTGTTGGCGGGTGTCGGCCCAGCGGTCGGGGCGGAACGCCTCGGCCTGCGGCCAGTGGCGTTGATCGCGGTGCAGCAGGTAGGTGCACACGGTGATCTGCTTTCCGGGCCGCACCGGTACACCACCCAGCTCGTGGGGGCGGCGTACGGTGCGGGCCAATTGCCAGGCCACCGGCCACAGCCGCAGCGACTCCCGCACGACCCACTCCGCGGGCCAGGGGAACGACAGGCCCGGCGATCGGCCTTGGTGGGCGCCGGTCAACCGCAGCGACCACGCAACGGCGTAGCCGATCGGGGCGATCACGGATCGGAACAGCATCAGGTAGACCTCGGCCACGGCTCGGTCGCCGGTACCGGGTGAGGTCGCGTCGACCGCGTCGACCACGGCGTCGAGCAGGTCGGCCGGGTCACCGGGGGCGGCGGCGCGACGGGCCCGGACTTGGTCGGTCAGCGCGCGCACGACGGCGTTGCGCAGCAGTGCCAGCGGAATCTCACCGGCCAGGTGTTCGGGGCGGGCCAGCACACCGCGACGCACGACCTGGCGCACCAGCCGGTGCAGCCGCGGTGGGCGGTCGGGGTGCAGCAGCACGTCAACCAGGTGTTGGTGGACCAGAGCCGGCCCGGCCTGCGGCCATCGGCTCGTGCCGTTCAGGCCGGCGGCCAGCGCGGGCAGCCGGTCGCGTCGGTCGTCCAGGTGGTCCCGCAGCAGCGCTCGCGCCGCGCGCCCGACCGCCACCTGCGCCGCACGCGGTCGTAGCCCGCCGTCACCGGTGTGGAAGAAGCCCGACACGTCTTCGTAGCGGCCTTCCTCGTCGCGCAACACCGACATGGCGAGGGTGGGTTCGACCACGCACAGCGAGTCGTCCGGCAGGGGGAACACGTCTCCGCCCGTGCGGGCCGCGTGTTCGACGAACCCCAGCGGATCGCGTCGGTAGGCCCGTGCGGCTGTGATGTCCACTGGTCGTCCTTCCCCGTGACTCCCGCACGGTCCGCGGAGGTGCCGGAATGACCGCGGTCTGTCCGGAACGCGTCTCCGCCGGACGGTCCGACCGCCTCTTCGTGCGGCGCGACCGGAAGGTCACGCCTGTTCGGGTGAACACTGATCGGGTTGCACGTCCGAACTCGGACGTGCAAGCCGAGCCGCGGTCCGGTGATCGGGGTGACGCGGGAGGAAACGGTCCGAATCCGGATTCGAGACCGACGCACATTCGACTCCGCGCCACCACATCGCATTCCGGACGGCCTCGATCACGCCGCCTGGCTCGCCGCCACCTCCCGTCCGGTCGTCGACACCTGTGCCGGCTACGTGTGACCGTCACCGGGAGGAGATGCCGCGCGGAGAGCGTGATCTGCCGGCCGGATCACGCCGGCGGTGCTGGGAGTTCCGCCTTCTGCCGGGAGCCTTCGTCGATGACGCGGCCTCCCGCGCACGGGTCGACGGATGCGTCCTCACGTCGGTCAGCCGCTCCGGAACCGGCCGCCCCGACCCGTTTCCGGGTCGTACCGCCCTCGACACCCGGATTCCGGAATCCGCCACAACCAGGCACGTTAGAGCAACAACCACCGGATTCCAGCAGTTGCCCGTGAAATCCCACACGAACGGACGCAGGCTGGAATACGCGGTCCCACCTGCGCGAACCACGACAGCCGACGAACACCGCCGTCGGCGAACCCGCACGAACTCCACCGGGGTTCGGGCACCGGCCTACGTCGCGGGCCGCCAGGTGCGGGTCCTCGGCCGCAACGCCTGCCCATCCCGGGTACGGGGACCATGCGGGACACCGGTGGCCTGCTCCGTGTTCGACCTGTCGCACCCGGACGGCTTCCGGCAGGTCGACGACCGCCAACGGCTCGCCGATGCTCTCGACGTCGTCGGCCGCTGCGTGGATGCCGGGGCACCCGCCACTGCGAGCGCCTCGGCGCCGGCCTCGCCGGAGGACGAGAACGCCGCGCTGCGCAGGCGGGTCCGCGAGTTGGAGGAGGAGCGGGACGTCCTGCGCAAGGCGGCCCGGTATTTCGCGGGGGAGACGTGCCGGCGAACCGCTTCGGGTTCGTCTCCGAAAACCGACACCGCCACGGCGTGAAGCGGTTGTGCCAGGTAATCGGGGTCGCCCGGTCCGGCTACCACCACTGGAGGCCACCGCCTCGGACCGGGCGACCCGGGCCGCCGACGACGGGGCAGGTGGTCGACCACAAACGCGTCGCCCCCCCCGGAAGACCGCGCTCAACCGGAGGTCGGGAACCGGGCGGCGAGTTCGTCGAGTTTCGCGGGGGCGCTGCCGGTGCGGTGGCCCAGTTCCGGTTCTCCGAGCCAATCGCGCACGTAGTGGATCATGTCGGGTAGTCGGGCGGCCATCGCCCGTGTGAGCACGCCGGTGACGCGGGCCGTGCCGGGAGGTTCTGGGTGGGGCGCGACGGCAGGCTCGGTGGCCGACTCCTCCAGCACCACGTCCACGGTGGTGTAGCCGCCGTCGGCGAGTTCGTCGCGCACGGCGCGCACCGCGGTGCGGAGGTCGTCCACCTCGTGCCGTCGCACACCGAGGGCGCCGAGTTGGTCGTCGCCGAGTTCGCGAACTTCCCGCACGACCTGTCGCAGCAGGTCGAACTCGCCCGTTCCCAGCCGGACGACACCGTCGCCGGAGAGCTCCTGACCGTCAGAGGTCATCGAAGTAGTCCTTTCCGTTCCTCGGCGTGAACACGGAGCCCGAGTCACCGTTCTCGATGACCAGGGCCTGTTTGTCGGGGTCCCAGTAAGCGGCCTTGCCCTGCGCGTACTTGGTCTCGACGTTCGGCACCAGTCGTTCGAGCACCCCGTCGACGTAGTAGGGGAGGTCCTCGTCGCGGACGCCGCGGACGTAGTGGGTGCCGTCACCCTGGAGTGCGCGCCGGTCCGCGTGCCGGGCGATCTCCTTGGCGGCCGGCTCGATCGTCACCTTGTCCCGGATGTCGGTTTCCAGCGGGCGCTCTTCGCGCAGGGAGCGCCGGGCGGTGCTCTCCGGGGGCTCCTGCCACCGATCCCCTTCGCCGGTGGTGCCCAGGTCGTCGTGCTCGGTGGGTCGGTCCGGGTCTCCCGGACCCTCGGGGGGTCTGTTCTTCTCGACACTCATCAGTCACCCTGTGTGATTAGTGAGGTTGAGCGTGGTCAACGGCCACGTCGTGCCCAGGCGCAGGAAGCCGGTGACCGCGGTGAACCTCTGGTCCAGGGGCTTCACGCGGCTGAGCTTCGCCAATGCCCGCTCGTAGACCGGTGGTGCGCCCGCGCCGGTGATCACCGCGTCGTCGGGCAGCCAGCTGTCGGGGTGGGCTTCCAGGTCCGCGAGCTGCTCGGCCACCGTGTCGCCGGTCAGGTGCAGGCCGCGTTCGGCCCAGCTCGCGGTGTCGGGGTGTGGACCGGCGTGGGGGTCGGCCTCGACGAGCGCCCGCACCACGTCCAGCCAGCGGTACCTGCCGGCTTGCCACCGCACCTCCGTCCCGTCGCACGGTGTGGTGCCCCCGCGCGCGGTGGACAGCGCCGACGTCGCGACGTGCTCGGCGAGTGCTTCGGGTTGGTAGTGCGTCGCCAGCCCGGTGTAGCGGAGGTCGACCGCGGTCAGCACGCGGTGGGCGATGGCGCACTCCAGGGTGCGGGTGTCGAACCTCGCGGCGAGGCCGGCCAGCCACCTGCGTTCCGGTTCGGGTGCCGGTCGCCCCACCAGGTGCGCCACGACGAGCAGTTCGATCCACAGCACGAGCCGGGGGTCTTCGGCCGCCGTCGCGCCGGCGTCGACCTCGCGCAACAGGCACGCCCGCGCTCGACACGCCGGGCCGCAGGCGGCGCCGCGGGTGCCCCGGACAGCCGGGTCCGGGCCGGGCAGGCGCTTCTCCCGGTCCTCGCCCAGCGGGACGGTCAACCGCACGGGGCGATCCATGCCGTCGGTGAACACCACCGCCTGACCGGGCGGCAACGACACGACGTGCCGGGACTGCGCCTCGTCCAGGTTCATGGTCGCGCCGACCACGTCCCGGTCGTCCGCTGCGGGCAACCGGTGGACGATCTTCAGCGCGGTGTTCTTGACGACGTCCGGCACGATCTTCGACGGGATCTGCTCGGCCACCACGATCCCCTCGCCGTAGGCGCGGATCTCGGACAGCAGGGCCGTGAACAACTCGACCGCGTGGGCGGTCGGCGAGCCCGGCTCGGCGCGCTTGAGCAGCCGGTGCGCCTCCTCCAGCACGGTGACGTGCCGCAGCCCGCCACCCGGACCGCCGGACCGGCGCGATCGCAGGTGTTCGTGCAGCCGGATGAGCACCGCGCCGATGAAGAACGCCTTGTCCTGGTCGTTGCCGACGTCCTCGATCTCCAGCACCACGTTGCGCCGCAACAGGTCGGCGACGTCCAGCGGGTGCCCGCCCTCGAAGAACCGGCCGGGAGTGCCCACGCGCAGCGCGCCCAGCCGCACGTCGATGAAGCCCCGGACGTTGTCGGTGACCTCCTTGCCGTAGCCGATGCCCTCGACCACCTCCAGGGCCACTCGCTTCAGGTCCGCCAGGGACGGGTACTTCGGCACCACGCCCGGCAGGCGCGACCCGCTCACCACGGTGTTCCAGCCCAGTTCGGTGTAGCAGCGGTTCAAGGCGAGGCTGAGCACCTGCGGGAACGGCTCGTCGGCGTCGAACGCGGCCAGGAACAGCGCCCGCACCAGGTCGATGTGCGTTTGGAGCGGGAAACCCGGTTCCGGTTCCAGCGGGTTGAGGCTGACCGGGACGGCGTCCGGGGCACCCGGTCTGATCACGGTCACCAGGTCTTCGCCGATGCGGCCCGCCATCGTGGCGTACTCCGCCTTGGCGGGCTCCACCACCAGCCACGGCACACCGGCGTGGTGCAACCGCTCCAACATGTGCCGCACGGTCTGCGACTTGCCCGCGCCGGTCGAGCCCGCGACGAAGGTGTGGCGGTTCAAGGTGCCTTCGCCGACGGTGAACGGTCCTGCGGCCTGGTCCCCGTCGTCCAGCACCGTGCCGAGTTCGAGGAACCCGCTCGTCTCCGGCGTGAGGTCGAACGCGGCGGACTCGGTCAGGCGGATGCCGGGGAGTTCGCGCTTGGGCGGCCTCGCCAGCGCGGCCAGCAGTTCGCCACCCGCGGGGAACGGCGAGTCCGGGGCGATCGTGGTCATCGCCGGCTCGAAGGAGTTCGTCCCGCCCGTGACCGCGAGCGCGTAGGGCAGGTCGTCCAGGTCGCTCGCGCCGCACAACAGCGTCGCCACTCGACGTGCCGCGACGTCGTCCTGCCCCGCGACCAGGACGTGCACATCCCACAAGCCGGTGGTGAGCGCGCGGGACAGCTCGCGGTAGCGGCCCTCGGCGCGGTGCAGCGCGATCCGGCTGGACTCCAGCCGGGTCTCCCGGCGCAGCGGCGGGATCGAGACCTCCAGTGCGGACAACTCGTCATCGGCGTGGTCCGCCGTGAGCGGTTGCGCGACGGTCAGCCAGACGAACGACTCACCCAGGTGCGCGACGTAGTCGTCGAACGCGCCCCGGGGCGGGGGATGCGGTCCGCCGGCCACCGGCTGCCGCAGCGCGTCGAACCGGCCGGCGCAGCGCACCCAGGCCGGGAGGCCGTGCCAACCGGCGACGACCTCGTCCACGTCGACGACCTCGGCGGTGCTCCCCGGCGGGTAGAGCAGCGCGAGCACCTCGCCCGCCCCGCCTGCCCCGCCCATTCCGGGAGCGGGCGGAAATCCGGGGCTCCCGCCGAACAGCACCCGGACCCGCGGATCGCCCGCGACCCGCTGCCACGCCGCGAAGATCAGCCCGCGGTCGCCGAGCCCCGCGTGTGCGGCGGTCAAGGCGGCGAACAGCTGGGCGGGCACCGGGTCGGGGTCGGTCCGGCGTGGCGCCGACCTCAGCCGGAGGACCCGCGCACCGTCGAACGCGTTCGGCTCAAGCACTTCGGACCCCTTCGCCCGACCTGGAGCCGCCGATCACGCGGGGCAGCAGGACGATGCCCGGGTTGCAGTCGGCCAGCGCGATCCTGCGCTGCCCGCCGCCGTTGTGCTCGACGAGGATGAACGCCGTCGGCGGCAGGCCCTGGAGCTGCGTGGGTTCCACGGCGAACTCGTAGACCCGTGACCCGGTGGTGGTGGTGCTGTCCGAATCGGCGATCGAGTAGTTCACGGTGTGCTGCCAGGTGCCGGACCGCGACGTGGTCGTGCCCCCCGAACTCCCGCTGTTGCCGGCCTTGCGGTCGAACCACCGGGCCCGATCGGGTCGGCTGTGGTGGGTGCCCTCGTTGTGCGAGGCGCTGCTCTGGGTTCCCGCGGCGTCGCTGTAGCCCTCGGTGAAGCCCTGCCCGACCTGGCGGGTGATCTGGCTGATCTCGAAGGTGTGCTCGCGGCCGATGAACTCCGCCGCCACCTTCGCCTCCTCGTGGTTGCCCAGCCTCATCAGGATCGTCGCGCTGTCGGCACCGCCGAGCAGTCGCGTCACGTCGCCGCGCAGGTGCTCCAGCATCAGCACCAGGCGCACACCGCAACGCCGCGCCTGGCGTGCCAGGTCCTCCACGGCCGCCGGTCCGATCCGATCCGCACCGGCGATGAACACCACGTCCCGACCGGTTCGTCGCGGGCGCACGCGCACGGCGTGCAACACCCGTTCGAACAACACCCGGTCGAGGAAATCCTTGCGGACCGGGTGCGGCCCCTCGGTGGCCAGCACGGTCAGACCCGGGCCGGACCACGTCACCGGCTCGCCCGGCGGTCCCTCGGCGGCGAGCAGTTCGACGAGGGTCGTCAACGTCTGCAACGCGTTGACGACCCGGTCCGTGCTGCCGACGGTGTCGATCCGGGAAGTGAGCCGACGCGCCTCCGCACGGGTCAGCGGGCTCTCGGCGTCGTAGTGGCCCCGCACCACCCGCAGGGCCGCCGCGAGCCGCGTGAACGTGACCGGGGCTTCGAGGCAATCGGCGACGACGGTGAGGATCGAGGCGTCGACCACCCGCAGGTCGGCGGTGTCGGCGCCGGACCGCATGGTGGCCACCGCGCCCGCCACCACCTCGGCGACCTCGGCGACGTCGAGTCCGCGCAACAGGGTGCCGTCGTCGCGCGACAACGCGACCGCCGACACCGGCAGACCCGCCGCGCCGGCGAGGACGACCAGGTCGTCACCAACCCGTCGCTCGCTGAGGTCCACGACCAGGATCGAACCGCCCGCTCGCAACAGGGAACTGCCGACCGTCGTGACCAGGCTGGCCCAGCCGTCACCGGTGCCGCCGAACACCTCCACCCGCGCCGCCGTCACGGTCGGCCGCAGCGGGAGCCACTCCTTCGCGACCTCGCGAGCCCGCAGCACCAGCTCCCGAGCCGCCATCCGGTCGCGCCACTCACCCGTGCGGTGGCGGAACAGGTCGAACCGGAAGTCGCGTTCCCGCGCGGCGGCCCGCACCCGCGACCGCGGCACCGCCACCTGCCGGACGAGAACCGCGGCGAGGCCCACCACCAGCCACGCCGAGAGCACCACGTCCGCGGTGCTCGGGAGCGGAAGGGCCCAGCCTCCCCACGTCACCGCGCCGATACCGGCCGACATCCACGGCACCTGCCGCATCCGCCTCCTGCGCGACCGCCACGCCGCGGCGACCTCGGCAGGCTCCCGCCACTCGGGCGGGGGTTCCGGGGCCCAGGTGAACTCGGGGAGCGGCGCGAACTCCCACCCCCACCTCTCCACCCCGTCGAACAGCCCGCGCACCAGCGGAGCGCTACCCGAAACCCGTGGCGACGGCATGGCCGGGAGACGAACCGTATCGGCGTCGAGGTCCTCGGAAGCCCCTTTCCCCGACGAGGGCACATCGATCACCGCGGATGACCTCCCTCCCGACTCCGGGCGACCCTAGCGACGAATCACCGGCTGCAACGGAGTTGTCGCCCTCGGTCACCGGATCGGATCATCCGGAACCCGCAGAATTGCCGGGCGCCCCGGGGCGCCCGAACCGCGGCCGACACGCGGCCCGCAACACCCGCACCCCCGGGGGAAGCGGCTCGCGCGGGGAAGGCACGCGCCTGGCGCAGTGGCGAACCGGCGTGACCGCCGAAGGCGGAGAACACCCGGCTGGAGCCGCCCGGACCTGCGGAGAGGCCCGCCGCGCGTCGTCGGGCGAACAAGGTCGTGATGCCGGCGCAGGACCATTTCCGGCCTTACCGGCGGTCGGAACCGACGAACGGATTCGACCGCCACCTCGACCGGCGACAGCCACCGCGGATCGGGCAGTTCTTCGAGAATCCGGTCGGGCTCCTCCGGCTCCGGCACCCACAGCGGTACCGGCGGTACAACACCCGCGTTCGGCCGAACTCCGGCCCCGGCGTCGGCGAACCGACCCGGGACCACGCCCACCTCAGCCCTTCGACCACGTCCGGCAAACCCGGGTCGAACGAGGCGTCGTGGGCCACGACGGTGCCGTCCAGGTGGGCGCCGGGGCGGAGAACGAGAGAGGGGAACGGATGTCCGTTCGTCGGGCCTGATACACGATTCGCGGGACGGGGTTCGGTGCGCGGGTGCCGGGGCTGCGGGAGCCCTGGTCCGATCGAGTGGCTGTTATTCCACGAGACGCGGCCGAAGGTGATCCTTGCTCCGATTCGGGCTTCACGGACTTCGAAAGGGTGGAACTCAATGTCGAGAGCCGTTCAGCGGGTTGCGGCGGTGGTGTTCGCGGTCCTGGTGTCGGCCGGGGTCGGGGCGGCGGGGGCACAGGCGTCGACGGCGTTGGCGGAGCGGGACCTGGTGACCCTGCCGGTGCCGCCGCTCAAGCCCGCCGAGGGCAAGGTGGAGGTCTCGTCGATCGGTTGCACCTGGCGGTACTTCCCCGGTCGCAACTCCACCGTCTGGGCGGACTGCTACCAGTTCGGCGGCGGTGCGTCCGGCTTCTCGGTCTCGGTGTCGTGCAGCGACGGCAGCGTCCACAGCAGCAAGGTGACCCGGTTCGGGACCTCCGCGGTGGCCTACTGCCCGGGGGCGACGACGATGCTCAGCTTCACCCTCCGGGCGCACTACTGACGAACCCGCGGTGCTCCGGCCGGGGCGCCGTAGGACGCGGTCGGTGATTTCGGCGCCCCTACGGGTCTCGCCCCGGGTGGTCGGGCACGAGGTGGTGGGGCCTGGGACAGCGGGTCGGGGTCGGGCTGCCCTCATCGGCGCGGCCCCGCTCGGCCACCTCGACACCGGTCAGTCCTCGCAGACGTCCCGGGGCTGGTCGGTGAGCAGCCTCCACCGGTCGGGGGCGATGGCCCGCAACGCGGCACAGGCGCTGTCCGCCGCCGCGGTGGTGTCCAGGCCCCACGCGCGCACCGTGCCGTCGAGGCTGGAGGTGAGGAGGGTGCGCCCGACCGGCACCGCGTCCTGGACGGCCGCGGTGTGCCCGCGCAGGACCGTCCGGAGCTCCCCGTCGTCGACGTCCCACAGGCGGGCGGTGCCGTCCCTGCCGCCGGAGGCCAGTGTGGTGGCGTCGGTGAAGCGCAGGGTGACCACCGGGCCGGTGTGGCCGGAGAGGACGAGAGGGGTCTCCGGTGCGTCGAGGGGGTGCAGGCGGATCAGGTTGTCGCGGCCGCCGGTGGCCAGGGTGGTGCCGTCGGGGCTGAAGGCCACGGTGAAGACGGTGTCGGAGTACCGGGCGAACAGCTTCGTCATCCGACACGTGCGCGGGTCCCAGAGACGTACCGTGTCGTCCTGGCTCCCGGTCGCCAGCACCGTGCCGTCCGGGCTGAACGCCAGGCCGAACACGGCGTTGTCGTGTCCGGAGAGCGTGCACGTCAACCGGTGCCGGCGGACGTCCCACAGCTTGACCACGTGGTCGTCGCCCGCGCTGGCCAGTACCGCGCCGTCCGGGGAGAACGCCAGTGCCTTGACCGACGCCGTGTGCCCGCGCAGCGTGGCGAGCAGATGGTGGTCGGCCGCGTCCCGGAGCTGCACCAGGTCGTCGCTCCCCCCGGTCGCCAGCACCGAGCCGTCCGGGCTGAACGCCACGGCCCACACCCCGCCGGGGTGCGCGTCGAACGTGGTGGGGGGCCTGGCCAGGTCGGTGGCGTCCCACAGGGTCACCCTGCCGTCCTCCGCCGAGGTCGCCAACCGGTCCCCGTGCAGGGACGCGCTGCGGATGGGCGACACCGGGCGGGCGGTCGCGACCCCGGCGCCCCCGACCGCCCACAGCAGCGCCTGGGCGTCCTCGCTGCCCGTGATCAGGGTCTGCCCGTCGAGGCTGAACGCGACGGCGTTCACCGGCCCCTTGTGGCCGACCAGGGTGAAGACGACCCGGTGGCCGGCCGCGTCCCACACGCGGGCGGTGTTGTCCCTGCCGACCGTGGCGATCCTGGAGCCGTCGGGGCTGAAGGCCACGGCGAGGACGAAGTCGGTGTGGCCCCGCAACACGGCGCCGGGGGTGCGACCGCGCAGGTCCCACAGCCTCGTCCCGTCGTCGCCCGCGACGGCGAGCGACGAGCCGTCGGGACTGACCGCCAGCCCGTTGCCGCCGCGCTGATCGGGATCGCGCAGGTCGGCGGTGGTGCCCGCGGTGCTGTCCCAGATCACGGCCACCCCGTCCGCGGCCAGCAGGGCCACCGCGGCACCGCCGGGGATGAAGGCCGCACCGGTCAGGGCTCCGCGGTGGCCGTCCAGGGTGGCCGCCGCCCGACCGGTGGCGACGTCCCACAGCGTCGCCGTCCCGTCCTCCGACGCCGTGACCAGCCGGGAGCCGTCCTCGTCGAACCCCACCGCGAGCACCGCGGCACCGCGTCCGGGGAGGGAGCGGACGACAGCGCCGGAACCGGCGGCGTAGAGCGTGACGGTGCCCTGCCGACCCGCCACCGCCAGGAGCGTGCCCGCGTGGTTGAAGGCGACCGCGGGGGCTCCGCCGGGTTCGGCGGGCAACGCGGTCGTCGGGCTTCGGGTCGCGAGGTCCCAGAGCCGCACCGAGCCGTCACGGCCCGCCGTGGCCACCGAGGAGCCGGTGGGCGCCGCGGCGAGCGCGGTGATCATCTCCTCGCCGTGGTCGGCCAGCGGCCCCAGGTACGCCTGGGCCTGCGTGCTGAGCACCGCGCTGCGGCTGGACACCGTCTCGGCCAGGTCGTGCGCGGCCAGCGCCGTGATCAGCGAGGTCTCCGGCTGCACGGGGGCCATCACCCCGGAGTGGGTCGCCAGTTCGTTCGACCACGCGATCCGGGTCTGCCGCCACGCGGTGAGCCCACCGGTCGAGGCCAGCACGAGGCACAGCGCCAGCGCCAGGGCCAGCCCGCGCAGCCTGCGGACCTGTCGACGGGCGCCGTGCCGTTCGGCGTCCTGCCGGGCGGCACCCGCGGCCAGGTACTCCTCCACCAGCGGGGCGGGTTCACCGCGTCCGCGCGCCCAGTCCAGCGCGACCGCCAGCCGCGCCCCCCGGTAGAGCAGCGAGTCGTCGCGCCCCGCCAGGTCCCACTCCTCCGCCGCGGCCGTGACCCGCTGGTGGTTGTGCAGGCCCGCGCGATCGGACTCGATCCACTCCCGCAACCGGGGCCACGCGGACAGCAGGACCTCGTGGGTGATCTCGACCGCGTCCGCGTCGATGGTCACCAGACGAGCCCGCACGAACGCCTCCAGGACGCTGTCCACGTGCTCGTCCGGCACCTGCTCCCGCAGCGCCTCCGGGGTCGACCTCCGGCGCGCCTGTCCGCCTTCGGCGCCGACCTGCACCAGGCGCAGCAGCACCCGTCGCGCGGTGTTCCGCTCGGTCGGGCTCAACCGGGAGTACGTCCGCTCGGCGGTGGTGGCGACCGCGGCGTGGATGCCACCGGTCAGCTCGTACCCCGCGACGGTCAGCAGCCCGCCCTCGCGGTTCTGCCAGGTCGTCAGCAACGCGTGGGCCAGCAGCGGCAGTGCCCCCGGCTCGTACGACCGGCCCGTGGCCGGGATCGCGCCCAGGTCGCGGAGGAGGAGTTCGACGAGTCCCGGCTCCAGGTGCAGCCCCAGCAGCCGGGCCGGGCGGACGATCGCCGCGCGCACCTCCGCCTGCCGCATGGGCCCCAGCGCCACCTGCCGATCGCGCAGGGACTCGGCCAGTTCGGGGTGGTGCAGCAGGCGACCGTAGAAGTCCGCCCGAACCCCCAGCACCACCACCGCGGGCGGCTCGTGGTCGGCGTCCGACCTCGCCAACGCGCACACCGCGTCGAGGAACAGCTCCCGCCCGCGCGGGTCCGGGCACAGCGTGAAGACCTCCTCGAACTGGTCGACCAGGAGGACCAGGCGCTCGGGCCGCCCTCCGGCGCCCACCACCGCCGACCGGAAGGTCTCGGCGCCGGTCAGCAGCGCCCGGGTCAGGGCCGCGGCGTCCATCCCGCCGGCCTTCGCCACCGCGGCGGCCAGCCGCTCCACCGGGTCCGAGGTGGGCGTGAACACCGCGACGGGCCAGCGCCGTGAACCTCGCCGGGGCAACGCGCCGCGGAGCAGCGCGGGCATCAGCCCGGCCCGGAGGAGGGACGACTTGCCCGCGCCGGACGGTGCGACCACGGTCACCGGTCCGCCCTGGTCGAGGGAGTCGGTCAACCGGGCGACCAACTCGGCCGTCGCCCGTTCCCGGCCGAAGAACCACTGGGCGTCGGCCACGTCGAAGGCCGCCATCCCGCGGTACGGACACCGGTCGTCGTCCGGGATCCGGAACCGGGTTCGCGCGGCCGCCTCGACCGCTTCCGGCTCGGGGCCGGCGGGTCCCGACGCGAACGCGATCAGTTGCCCTTCCGCTTGCAGGGCCGTGTCGCAACGACGGGCCAGGTCGGCGGTCACGGGTTTGTCCCCGTTCTCGATCTTGCTCAGGTAGCCCTTGCTGTAGTTCACCAGCTCCGCCAAGCCCGCGAGCGACAGCTCCCTTTTCCCCCGCCACCGACGCAGTTCCGCCCCGAACGCCCCGTCCGAGCCTCTTCTGCTGCCTTGACCAGGTGTTTCCTCGGGTTTCCCGGAAATCATGAGACGGTCACCCCCTCGACCCGCACGCTCCGAACCCCGACACTTGAAGTGGCGCCGCGACAGACCACCGCAAAGGTACTCGCCTCTTGTCGGAGGCAACCCGTCAGACGCAGGGGGGAACACTGATGGAGTACCGGCGCTCACACCGGTTCGCGGCACCGCCGGTGACAAGAAGAGGGGAACCAGAATGAACGCGCAAAAATCCATCGCCCGTCCGGGGGTACTCGGCGCGCTGCTCGCGCTGCTGTTCACGCTGCCGGCCACCGCCCAGGCCACGGCCTCCGACTACCCGCCGGGCAGTGCGGGAGCCGCGTCGGTCGAGATCAGTGCGTCGACGCCCCGCAACGGGGTTTGTGAGGTGGGTGAGTTCTGCCTGTACTACGGGCTCAACATGAGTGGCTCGGTGTCGGACTTCAACGGCTCGGTCCCGGACTACGGGAGTTCCCCGGCGACGTGCTACACGTTCAGGGGACCCGGCGCGGGCCAGGGGCAATGCGTCAAGAACAACGCGATGTCGGCGCGGAACAAGACCACGGCGAACCGGGTCACCGTCTACTTCAACTCCAACTACGGCGGTATCTCCGACACCTACCTCCCCGGTGAAGCGGGCAACCTGATCCCGGCCATGCAGAACGAGAACGCCAGCCACAGGTTCGTGAACATCGGTTCGTGATGACGCGGGTCCGGTCGGTGTGAACCGCCGGCGGTGCGGTCCGGCGGCCTCGGCTGCCGGACCGCACCGCGCGCTCGTGGTCGGACACAGCCGGACCGCATCACCCGATCGGTGGAAGTGGTGCGTCGTGAGTGGAGATCGGCGCCGGGTGCCGTTGAGGCGACTGAACCGCAGGCGGGTACTGCCATCACGCGGTCGTGGTGGGAGGAGTGCTCCTCCGGGGTCAAGGGGTTCCCTGTCCATCGCGGGAGAGAACGCCGGGCTGTGCGACTGTGGAGGATCCGTGGTTACCCGACGTTGGCGCCCACGCCTTCGTACTGGTAGCCGCTGGCGGTCGCCGAGGCGACTTCGGCCGGATTGGTCATCAGCACGTGGTCGCCGTTGCCGGGGTAGCGCAGTCGGTGGAACGGCCTGCCGGTTCCCGAATTAGGCGGGTAGACGTATGCGCCGATCCCTTCGTAGACGTATCCCTGGCCGGTGGTCGCGGCGACGACTTCGTTCCAGTCCGCGGTGTGGAAGCGGTCGCGACGTATCGGGCTGTAGATGCGGTAGAACGGGATGAGGCCGGCCTGTGCCGTGGTCGACACGAAGGCGTCGATGCCGGCGTAGGAGTAGCCGTTGTTCGGCGCGTTCATGACCTCGGCCTGACTGGTGGTGTTGTAATTGTCGCCGGTCGCCGGGTTGTAGAGTCGGTAGAACGGCTCGTAGACCGATGCCCGGGCGGCGACGTCAGCAGTGGCGACCGGCGTGATCGTGACGGCCGAGGCCACCGCGACCAGGACTGCCACCGCGGCTCTGGCGAGCATGGAACGGCGGGTGGCCAAACGATGCGGTAACATTAATATCTCCGAATCCGCACAGGGGAGATGGCTTGAAGCGGGTGACTGGAGGAGATGGTTTCCGATTGTCAAGGTTGGGTGCGGCGTAGGGAATTCGCCAGACTCCGATCGGGTTCCTTCGGTCGGGAGCGGCGTTGTCGATGATTGAATTCGACCGTTCAGTGCAGTGCGTTGGTATGGGCGATGGACCCGGACCGAACTTGTCGCAGTGCGTCCTGGATGAGACTTCGGACAACCGCACGGAAGTCGACCGGTGCTCATCTTGATCCGCATTCGTCGAGATGTGGGCAGCGGCCTCGTGTTTGTCCGGTCGTCTCATGACCGGAAGCGGGGCGAGTGGAAGCCGGGCAGTCGATCAGCGTCATCGAAGCACCGGGGTGCGGCGGCGTGCCGGTGCTCCTCGACGTGGAGGTACTGGCCGCGTGCGTGCGAGTGCCAGGCGGCGCGAGCACCGAGCCGATCGCGCCTCCGATGAAGTCGCCGACGATGAAGAGGGTGTTGAGGCGGCTGCGGGTGGCGAGTGCGCCGACGATCCCGATGAGACTGGTGAGGCCGATCTGCGTGGCGGAGAAGCCGAAGGGGTTCGCGGTCAGCAAGAAGGTCACGCCCGTGGTGCTGACGCCCACGAGGGCGAGGGTAACGAGGAGCGCGGGGAACGTCGGCGCGAAGGCGCTGGTGCCGGGCATGGCCGCGGCCGGCAGCACGAGCGCCGGGATCATGCGCTTGCGGTTGACGATGTCGCCGAGCGGGACGAGGAGGAAGACGCCGAGGGCGTACCCGATCCGGGTGACGGTGACGACGAGTCCCACCGTGCCCCGGGACACCCCGAAGTTCGTGGCGGGCGTGTCGAGGACGGCCTGCGCCCGGTGGGGGTTGCCGACGGCCGCCCCGCCCGGACGCGGACCGCGGCCGCCGCGGGCGGGGATCAGGTGGGTGGTCCCAGGTCGGGCAGGTCTTTGAGCTGTCTGCGGGAGACGACGCCCAGCTTGCGGAAGATGTTGCGGAGGTGGGCGTCGACGGTGCGGGGGCTGAGGAACAGCCGTGCCGCGACCTCCTTCGACGTCGCGCCGGTGGCGACGAGCCGAGCGATGTGGAGCTCCTGCATGGTGAGCTGGTCACGGGCGTGCCCGGACCGGTTGCGCACCGCCTCGCCCGTGGCGCGCAGCTCGTCGGCGGGGCGCCGGGCGAACGCCTCGATCCCGGCGCCGGACAGGAGTTCGTGCGCGGTGCGCAGGTGGGGGCGGCAGTCCTGCCTGCGGCCCCGGCGCCGCAGCCACTCCCCGTACAGGAGGTGCGCCCTGGCCAGGTACGGGAGCAGCCGGCTGTTCGTGAGGTGGTCGATCGCCTCCCGGTAGTCGTCCTCCGCTCCGGTCACCAGCCCCCGCGCACAGGCCGCGATGCCGAGCCCGGCCGGAGTTCCACCGGCACCGGTGCGTTCGGTCAGCGACGCCAGCGCGGCGGCGGCGGCGTCGTGCTCGCCGCACCGGACGGCCGCCTCCACCAGTTCGGGCAGGGAGAACCCCGCGATGAAGAGGTCCCCGTGAGCGGTGGCCCGCCGGGCGGCGGCCAGTGCCTCCCGGTACTCGGCCAGGCCGTTGTGCAGCACGGCACTCGCCCAGTGGACGTTGGCGACCAGCTGTCCCGTGCCGATGGCCGTGGCCGTGACGGCTTCGAACAGCGGGTACGCCTCCTCGCGACGCCCGCGCATCGCGGCCAGCTGAAGCCGGTGGTAGGTGGTCGGGGGCCCACCGGTCGCGTCGGCGATGGCCTCCTCCTCGGCGATCGCGGCCATCGCCTCGTCGAGGTCGCCCGCCAGCGCGGCAGCGGAGGCGGCCTGCGCGAGACCGAGCCGCAGCACGAGCGGCGAGCCCGACTCGCGGCCGTTCCGCACCAGCCACTCGGTGATCGTCATGTGGGTGTCGAGGTCCCACAGCTCGGCCGCCAGCACGATCGCGAGTGCCGGGTGCCGGGTCCACAGGGGACCTGCCGCGCCGTCGAGGGCCTCCCGGACCAGGGGCACCGCCACGCGGTGCCCCTCCGCCTCCAGCGCGGTCAGCGCGTCCAGGACGTCCGGTGCGTGCGACGGCGAGGACTTCGCCGCGGCCAGGACCATCTCCACCACGCCGGTCGCGCGCCCGACGAGCAAACCCATTTCGAGTGCTTCCAGGTAGCTCTCGCGGGAGCGGTCGGGGTCCAGCGCCGCGAACCGCCGCGCGGCGCGCAGCATGAACGTCGGCCCGTCGCCGTCACCCACCCGGACGAACGCGATCCGGCCCCGCAGCAGGTCGGCCTCCGCCCGCTGGAGCTCGTCCGGACCCGAGACCTCGATCGTCGTCAGCAGCTCGGCCGCCCGGTCGGCGGCGCCCGCGTCGAGGTGGACGCGCGCTGCCGCGAGGGTCCGTTCGACCCGCCGGACGGGGTCGGGCGACAACTCCGCCGCGCGTTCGAGAAAAGCGGCCGCGGCCACCACACCGCCACGGGCCCGGGCGCGGGATGCCGAGCGCTCCAGCTCGGCGGCGACGTCGTCGTCCGGGACGGCGGTGGCCTGGGCGCGGTGCCAGGCGCACCGGTCCGGGTCCACCACCGGGTCGGTGACCTCGGCGAGGACCCGGTGGGCCAGCCTGCGCTCATCCGCCCCGGCCGCCTCGTACGCCGCGGTCCGCGCCAGCGGGTGGTAGAAGCGCACGCGGGTGCCGAACTCGACCAGACCGGTGGCGGTCGCGGCCGCGCCGGCGGTCGGCACGTCGATGTCGAGCTCGCGCGCGGCGGACCACAGCAGCCCCGGATCGCCGGTCGGGTCGGCGGCGGCGACCGTGAGCAGGAGCCGCGCCCGCGCCGGCAGCCCGGCCAACGTGGCCCGGAACTCCCGCTCGACGCGGGTCGGCGCCGAGGTGGTCCCGGTCGGGGCGAACCCGCCCGCCCCGGGCAGGGCGAGCAGGGCCAGCGGGTTTCCCCTGGCCTCCGCCACGAGCCGGTCGCGCACCCGCTCGTCGAGCGCCTCGTGGCTCTGCGCGGCGAGCAGGGCCCGTGCGTCCGCGTCGCCGATCCCGTCGACGACCAGGCTCGGCAGGACGTCCAACCCGTCCGCCCGGCACGGCGGGCGGACGGCGAACACCATGGCCACCGACTCCGCGGGGACCCGTCGGGCGACGAACGCCAGCGCCCCCGACGAGGCCGCGTCCAGCCACTGCGCGTCGTCGACCACGCACAGCACCGGGCGTTCCTGGGCCGCTGCCGCCAGCAGCCCCAGCGTCGCCAGGCCGATCCGGAACACGTCCGGTGTCCCGGCCGCCAGCCCGAAGGCGACCTGGAGAGCCCGTCGGTGTTGGGCGGGCAGCTCGTCGAGGTGGCCCAGCACCGGGTGGCAGAGCTGGTGGAGCACGGCGAACGGCAGCTCCGCTTCGAGCTGGGAGCCGGACGCGCGGACCACGTGGAACCCGGACGCGGCTCGTTCCGCGTGGTCCAGCAGCGCGCTCTTGCCGATTCCCGCCTCACCGCGCAGGACCAGGGCACCGCCCCGGCCCGTCCTCGCCGCGCCGGTCAGCTCGTCGAGGCGTCGCTCCTCGTGCTGCCTGCCGAACAGTGGACCGCGAGGGGGAGCCAACGTCCGCACGGCCCGCACGGTAGCAACGTCGCACGGCACGCACGTCGGCAATGCGGCGACAGCCGCGCGATCCGGTGCTCCGCCGCGCCGCTCGGGAGGCCGGCCGGCGTCGGATCTAGGTGGTCTTCACCGACGCGACGACCACCCCGGCCGCGGCACGTTGTCCCCGTGAGACGTCGCACAGCGCTGAAGGCCATCGGTTTCGGTATCGGTGGCGCGGTCGCCCTCGGTGGTGGTGGCCTTGGTGCGTACTACGCCGCCGCGAAGCGGGACACCGCCGGGAAGATCGCCTTCGACCGGGCTCTGCCGATCCCGGCCCTGGCGGAGGCGGGGAGCGGCGCGGCGGGAGCCCGGGTGTTCACGCTCGGCATCCGGCCCGGCGAGACCCGGTTCAAGGACGGGCCGCCCACCCGCACCTGGGGTGTGAACGGCACGTACCTCGGCCCGACGATCCGCGCCCGGCGCGGTGAGCGGGTCGAGCTCACCGTGCGCAACGGCCTGGATCAGGAGACCTCGCTCCACTGGCACGGGATGCACCTGCCGGCGGCCGTGGACGGCGGTCCGCACCAGCCCGTCCCGGCCGGAGGGGTGTGGCGACCGCGGTGGACCATCGACCAGCCCGCCGCGACGCTCTGGTACCACCCGCACGTGCACGGCGCCACCGCGGACCACACGTACCGGGGCGTGACCGGCCTGTTCATCGTCGACGACGAGAACGCCGACGCGCTGAACCTGCCGTCCGAGTACGGCGTCGACGACGTCCCGATGATCGTCCAGGACCGGGCGTTCGACGGCGACAACCAGTTCGAGCAGCGGGTCCCGCTGGGCGGCTCGCTGGGCGTGATCGGTGACGAGATCCTCGTCAACGGCACGATCGGACCGTACTTCGACGTCACGACCAGGCTCGTGAGGCTGCGGCTGCTGAACGGTTCCAACGCGCGCCTGTACAACTTCGGGTTCTCCGACGACCGGAGCTTCTCGCTCATCGCCACGGACGGCGGCCTGCTCGCCGAGCCGTGGGAGACCACCCGCCTGCACCTGTCGCCGGGCGAGCGCGCCGAGGTCGTGGTGGCCTTCCGGCCCGGGGAGCGGGTCGAACTGCGCTCCTACCCGTCCGACCACGGCGGCTCACTGGGGCGGCTCGACGGCTTCGACGACCGCCTGGACATCTGCCGGTTCCGAGCCGCGGGCACCCTGGCCGACGACACCGAACTCCCCGCGGTGCTCGCCGCCCTGCCGGACCTCGCCGGCGAGGCGGTCGCGGAGGAACGCTCCTTCGTGCTCGCGTCGGACCGGATCAACGGCCGGCCGATGGCCATGGACCGCATCGACTTCGGCGTCCGCGGGGGCACCGTCGAGGTGTGGGAGGTGACGAACGACAACGGCTACCCGCACAACTTCCACGTCCACGACGTGCGGTTCCAGGTCCTGTCGGTCGACGACGAGCCACCGGGGCCACACCTGCGTGGCCGCAAGGACACCGTCCTGCTCCCCCCGGGGAGGCGCTACCGGCTGGCGATGCGGTTCGGCGACCACACCGACCCGAACGTGCCGTACATGTACCACTGCCACCTGCTCCGGCACGAGGACGAGGGGATGATGGGCCAGTTCGTCGTCCTGGGCGAAGGCGAGCAGGTCGGCGTCGTGCCGAAGGCGCACCACCACCCCTGATGCCCGAGGGGTGTCGAGGCGGCTGCCGAGTCGCGGTTCACGCGGTGGGAACAGCGGGCGGCGGTGACGGATTCCCCGAGGTGCCGGCAGTCGCCGCCGGTGCCCCGGGTTCACCCGCTACGCCCGCATGCAGTCGACCCAGGACGCGGTGGTGACGACGATGTCGGCCGGGTGGGTTTCGGTCACCGTCCCGTCCGACACCCACATCCGCGCGCGGTACGTCGCCAACGGCACCGTCGCGGACCCCTGCACGAGGATGAACCCGTTGACCCCGACCGCGCCGTCGTCGGGGTCGGGGTGGTTGGAACCCGGCGGGATGTGGCTCTCCGTGGCGGTCCAGCCGGGGGGCAGGTCGCGCATCCCGAAGTCGAGGTCGGTGGACCAGCTCCCGGTCACCGCGAAGATGAAGTAGGACTGGTGGGTCCTCCCCTCGGGTCCGTGCTGGACGCACATCCGTTGTGGGGCGCCGTAGTTCTGGAGGTGCCACGTGTGGGTTCGCGAGGCCGCCTGCGCCGACGCGACGACCGATGAGCCGACCAGGGACAGCAGGAGCACCGCGACCAGGGCGAGCGCCGATCCGGCGATCCGGGACACCACTCTCATCGAATCCCTCCTCAACCGGGGTGGAACGCTTCGGTCGAAGCTGGCGACCGGATCTCAGAGTTCACTGAGACTGCCCGATCCGCCCGCCGAGGTGGTCCACGATGGTGTCGACGGTCGGGAAGTCCCACACCAGGGTGGGTTCCACGAGGATTCCCCAGCGTTCCTCGATGTCGACGCACAACCCCATGGCGTGCACGGAGTCGAAGCCGAGCGAACGCAGGGCCACGTCGGCGCCGACCTGCGACGGCGGCAGTTCCAGGTAGCCCGCCACGGCCTCGACGAGCCAGGTCCTCAACGTGTCGTCAGGCACGGTTCTCCTCCGGGGTGTCGACGAGGGCGGCGACGGCGGGGGACAGCACGCGGTGCAGTGCCGACAGCCCACCGCCGAGGAACAGGTCACGCATGTGCCCTCGGCGCACCTTGCCGCTGGTGGTGCGGCGGATCGTGCTCGACCGGACGACCACGATGCTCACGGACACGCCGAACTGGCCGGTCACGGCGTCGAGCACGGCATCGGCGAAACCGCCGGGGTCGCCCTGCGAGGCACGGCGCACCTCCTGCACCAGCACGACGTGCTCCCCCGACTCGGCGTCCCGCACGCCGAAGGCCGCGCCCGCGCCCGCGTCCGGGTGCGCCTCCCGCGCCGAGAACTCGATGTCGTGCGGGTAGAAGTTCCGGCCGCGGACGATGACGACCTCCTTCAGCCGCCCGGTGACGTACAGCTGCCCGTCGAGGAGGAATCCCAGGTCACCGGTCCGCAGTTCGCGACCGTCCGGGCCGGTGACGAACGTGGCGCGGGTCGCGGCGGGATCGCCGTGGTAGCCCGCGGCCAGGCTGGGGCCGGACACCGCGATCTCGCCGATCGTGCCGTCGCCCACCTCGGCGCCCGTGGCCGGGTCGACGACACGCACCCCCATGGCGGCCGGCTCGCCGCACCCGACCAGCCGCACCCCGGTGGCGTCCGAGGTGGGCACGACCTCGCCGGCGGCCAGCGACGCCGGGGTGAACGAGCGGACGATCGGCCCGCGGCCGCGCGACGTGCAGGTGACCACCAGGGTGGACTCGGCGAGCCCGTACCCGGGGTTCAGCGCGGTGCGCCGGAACCCGACCGGCGCGAACCTGTCGGCGAACGCCTCCAGCGTGGCGATCCGCACCGGCTCGGCCCCGCTGACCGCCATCGTCAGGCAGGACAGGTCGAGCCCGTCCAGCTCCGCGTCGCCGATCCGGCGGGTCGCCCACGCGTAGCCGAAGTCGGGGGCCACGGTCCAGTCCACCCGGTGGTCGCTGATCGCGCGCAACCAGCGGATCGGCCGGGCGACCACCGCCTCCGGCGAGAGCAGGACCAGGTCCGCCCCCGCGTCCAGGGCCTGCAACTGCAACCCGACCAGTCCCATGTCGTGGTGGTGCGGCAGCCAGCCGCCGATCCGCCGGACGGGGACGTCGCCGCTGATCCCCCGGAACATCCCCAGGTTGTGCGTCAGGCTGCCGTGGGTGATCTCGACGCCACGCGGCCGGCTGGTCGACCCGGAGGTGTACTGGAGGTAGGCGACGGCGTGGGCGTCCACCTCCGGCGGCTCCCAGGGGTCGGGGGATTCGGTCGCGTCGAAGGCCCGCGCCGACAGGTCGCTCAGCGCGGCCACGTGCGCCTCGTCGGTGAGCACCAGCCGCGCGCCCGAGTCCGCCAGCAGGCGGTCCACCCGGTCCACCCGGGAGGCCCCCGACAGGGGCAGGGGCGCGGGCACCGCGACGGCGCGCGCGTAGAGGCAGCCGAGGAACGCGACGAGGAAGTCCAGCCCGGTGGGGTAGAGCAGCAGCACCGGTTCGCCCGCCGCCCCGGACCGGGTCAGCCAGGACGCCACGGCCCTGGACCTCCGGTCGAGGTCGCGGTGGGTCAGCTCGGCCGCCGGCCCCCTGTCCTGGAGGTGGGTGACCTTCCGGTCGGCGCGCGGGCGGGCGCGGAAGCGGGTGGCGAAGTCCGTCATCCGGGCAGCCCCTCGCGGACGTACCAGGAGATGAGGAGGTCGAGTACCCGGGGTGTGACGGGTGGCGGCTCGGCGTCCGGGTGGGACTCGAACTCGTACTCGTGGCGCAGGTAGGGGGAGGTGAACTTGCACCGCATGTTGACGATCGCCTCGAACCTGCTGAAGGGCTCGGCTTCGACGTCCGCGGCGGTGACGGCGACCAGCTCGACGGGCAGGTGCGCGGAGATCGCGGCGAACAGGTCGGTCACCGGGACCGCGACCGGGGGCACGAGGTGCCGCACCGGCCGGTCGAGGGGACCGCCGGCCAGCGCCAGCATCCGGTCCACGGTGCCGTCGACCGGCGTCAGGTGCAGGGCCGCCGCCGGGTGGCAGACGAAGCGGACGCGTTCGCCGGGGGTGCGCCTCGCGAACAGCGCGATGACCCTGAGGAAGTCGTACATGCCGAGGTCGGTCAACGCCCGACCGGTGCCGGAGTGACCGACCATGACGCCCAATCGGGTGACAAGAACTTCGCCTTCTCGTGCCGGCGCAGTGTGTGAAAGCTCGACTTCGGCCGCTCTTTTTGAGTGTTCGTAGTCGTTTCTGAACTCGGACGGGTGACCGGGTTCAGGCCATTGCTCCAACGCTCTACTTTGAGTGGTTCCGTGTTGGTAGGCCGTGCTGACGTGGACGTACCGGGAACCGGGTTTCGCGTGCCTGGCGAACGCGGCCGCGACGTTGGCCGAGCCGACCACGTTGACGTCGCGCAACTCGGCCTCTCGACGCGGGAAGAACGTGATGAGGGCGGCGCTGTGCCAATACGTGCAGGGTTCGGCGAACACGTCGGAAACCGGCGTTCCCAGGTCGGGTTCGGCCAGTGAGAACGGTCTGACCTGCACCTTCTCCACCAGGGCCGGGTTCAGGTGCAGCGTGGCCAGCGCGTCGGTGACTTTCCTCCTGACGACTTCCCCGCTGGCGCGCGCCAAAGCGGTCACCGAGTCGCCGCGCGCCACGAGCGCGCCGATGAGGTGAGAGGCCACAAAACCATTGGCACCATCTACCACGTGGTTGGCCATGGGGCAACCTCCCTGTGGACGCGTTGTGAACGGTGGCGTTAGCATCGCCAGGGTAATGCCGCCGGGAGAAAGAGTCGCACACCATGCTCAACGAACTGCTGGAACGGAAACTCGCACACCTCTTCGCCCTGCTGGACGTGGACGACGACGGGACCATCGACAGGATGGACTACACGGCTTCCGCGGACCGGCTCGTCACCGCGTTCGGGTACGCGCCCGGCTCGCCGGAGAGCGAACTCGTCCGGGACCGCTACCAGCGGCTGTGGGAGGCGGTCACGCTCCCGATGGACACCGACGGGGACGAGCGCGTCGACGTGGAGGAGTACTCCTCGGGCATGGACCGGTTCGTGACCGCGTCCGAGGACGGCTACCGCACCCACATCGCGCCGGTCGCCGACGCCTTCTACGACCTGATGGACGTCGACGGCGACGGCCGGATCACCAGGACCGAGTACGTGCGCATGGCGGCCAGCGCCTTTCGCCTGTCCGAGGCCGCGGGCAACGCCGCGTTCGACCGGCTCGACCTGGACGGCAACGGGTGGCTCGACCGCGCCGAGCTGCACGTCGCCAACGAGCAGTTCTTCCGCAGCCCGGAGGAGGACGCCAGGGGGAACTGGATCTTCGGTCCGATCGCGGCCTGACCCCGACCTGTCGGGTGTGACCGCGATCGGCCACACCCGGCACGGTGTGCCGGTCTCGTTCGACGGCGCCCGGTTCGTCGGGGGCGGTGTCCCCGCGGCGTGCGGCGACCCCGGTGTGCGCGTGCTCCGGCACCCGGACCCGAGGCGGGGACGGCCGCCCGGACGCGGCCGTCCCCGGAGGTGTCACAGGTGTGGGCGATCCCGGTGTTCTCGCGGGTGCGGGGGATCGCCCCGGGGCCTCAGCGGTTCGCCGCCCCGCCGGCCGGCGGCTGGACCCGCTCGAACCGCACCCGGTTCAGGTACCCCGGGAGGTCGCTGAGCACGTACAGCTCGCCGTGCGCGTCGGTGCCGATCGCGGTCGGCTGGGTGGGGAGGTTGCCGATCGTGGCGGACTCGTAGCCGCCGTCGAGCTTGGGGCGCACGGCGAACACGCGGGTCGAGCAGTAGTCGCTCGCGACGTAGGTGCCCCACGCCTCCGGGGTCCTGGACCCCCGGTACACCACGCCGCCGGTCACCGAGCAGTTGTCGTTGTAGTGGTCGTACTCGAAGACCGGGTCGGTGTACCGGCCGCCCGCCCGGCACTGCTGCGGGTCGAAGACCGGGGTGCCCTCCCGGCAGGACCAGCCGAGGTTCGCCCCGCCCTGCCACGGGCGGATGTGGTTGATCTCCTCGACGAGGCCCTGGCCCACGTCGCCGATCCACAGCGAGCCGTCGACCGGGTCGACGGAGAAGCGCCAGGGGTTGCGCAGCCCGTAGAGCCAGATCTCCGGCCGCGCGCCCGGCACGCGGATGAACGGGTTGTTGGAGGGCACGCAGTAGGGCTGCGCCCCGCAGGCGCGGTTGACGTCGATCCGCACGATCTTGCCGAGCAGGGTGCCGAGGTCCTGACCGGCCTTGAACGGGTCGTGCGAGCCGCCGCCGTCGCCGAGGGACCAGTAGAGGTAGCCGTCACGGCCGAACGCCACCTGGCCGCCGTTGTGGTTGCCGTACTCGGCGTGCTCCTGGGTGAGCAGCACCTGGAGCCGGTCGGGGGCGCCGAGGGGGACCCGCGCCAGGGTCAGCGCGCCGGCCGGCAGGCTCGTGTAGGCCACGTAGAGCATCCCGGTCCGGGCGAAGTTCGGCGCGGGCGTGATGCCGAGGAGGCCGCGCTCGTTGTCCGACGCGTCGATCCTGGAGGTCAGGTCGAGCACCGGTGCGGCCGCCAGGCCGGTGTCGGGGTGGTAGGAGCGGACGGTGCCCTCCTTCTCCACGACCAGCATCCGGCCGTCCGGCAGGCCGGTGATCGCGATCGGGCGTCGCAGGCCGGTCGCCACCCGTTCGGAGGTCACGGTCAGCTCGGTGAGCGGCACCGCGCGGGTGGGGGACGGGCCGGCCGCGGCACTGCCGCTCGCCGACACGGGGGGCAACAGGAACGCGGACAGGGCCAGGATCAGCAGGCCGGCGGGCAGGGTGAACGGGCGACAACGCCGTCGCGACATGGTTCGGCTCCTCGCGCAGGGTGTGGAGGACACGTTCTGGGAGCGCTCCCAACCTACCGCGACCGCCCGATGACATCCAGTCACCGCCCTGCCGCCTTTTGGTGGGAGAAGAGGCGGGGGACCGGCAGGTGGTGGTGGTCGGCTCCTACGGGTTCGGGCGGGGGACCCGGGCGGGGGCCGCTGTGGTGACCGGCGACGCCGGGCCCGCCCGGACGACCGCCTGGGCGGCGGCCAGCAGCTCCTCGACGCGGTACCAGCACACCGGCACCCGGTCGGACTCGGCCAGCGCGGTGACGACCGCGTCGGGCACGGCCGCCGGGGGGAGGCCGCAGGTGATCGCGACGACGCGCCGGAGCGTCGCCGAGCCGTCCACGACCGAGCCGTCCACGACGGAGCCGTCCACGACCGAGCCGTCCACGACCGAGCCGTCCACGACGGAGCCGTCCACGACGGAGACCGAGCTGTCCGCGACCGAGCTGTCCGCGACCGGGCTGCTCGCGACCGGGCTGTCCACGACCGGGCTGTTCACGGCCACAGTGTCCACGACCGCGGCGTCCGCGGCCGTGTCGGCGGGCGGACCGGCGCCCCTACCGCGGTGGCCGGTGGCGGTCATCGTGCCGGCTCGCGGCGTCGTGGGCACCGGAGCGGAGGGCGGGGACCGCCACCGCGGGGTGGTCGTCCCGCAGCGCGGGCAGGAACGCGGCCAGGACGGCCAGGGCGAGCATGATCAGCGCGATGCCCCGGAACGCGGCCCCGTAGCTCGCCGCGAGCTCCACCGGCCCCGCCCCGGCAGGGGGCACGGTCAGCATGATCAGCGCGGCGAGGCCGAACGCGCCGCCGAACTGGCGGGCCGTGCTCATGACGCCGGAGGCCGCGCCCGCGTCGGCGTGTGGGACACCGGCGGTGACGGTCCTGGTCAGGGGCGCGCCGACGAGCCCGCCGCCGATGGAGATGGCGACCGCCGGGACCAGGACGCCCTCGACGTAGTCGCTGTCCGGGGTCACGCGGCTCTGCCACCAGAAGCCGAGCGCGCCGATGACCCCGCCCACCGCGATGAGCGTCCTGGTGTGCACGCGCCGCATCAGCCACGGCACCAGGACCAGCACCACCGCCATCATCACCAGCGCGTGCGGCAGGAAGCCGAGACCCGCCTGCGCCGCGCTGAACCCCAGGACGTCCTGCATGGTCAGCGTCAGGAAGTACCAGACCGGCACCTGGCTCGCGCCCGCCAGCAGCATCGCCGCGTTGCCCCAGGCGATGCCGGGCAGGGCGAACAACCGGGGGGGCACCAGGGGCACCGGGGCGTACCGGGTCTCCACCACCGCGAACCCCACCAGCGCCGCCGAGCCGGCCACCAGCGGCGCGGTCACCGCCGGGTCCGCCCAACCGTGCTCTGCGGTCCGCGTCGCGGCGAGGGTGAGCAGGGAGAACCCGGCGGTGGCGAGCACCGCGCCCGGCAGGTCGAGCCGGGCGCGGTTCGCGACGACCCCGCGCGGGGCCAGCACCACGGCGGCGAGCACCAGCAGCGGGAGGCCGAACGGCACGTTCACCAGCAGGACCGACCGCCACGTCAGGAACTCCGTGGCCACCCCGCCGAGCAGGTTGCCCGCCGCCCCGCCGACCAGGGCGACCGCCGTCACGGTGGTGAGCGCCCGGGTCCGCCGGTGGCCCTCGGCGAACGTGGTGGTCAGCATGGTCAGCGCGAGCGGGGCGAGGACGGCGGCGCCCGCGCCCTGGGCGGCGCGGGCCGCGATCAGCGTCGCCGCGGAGTCGGCGAGCCCGCCGACGAGCCCGGCGGCGGTGAACACCGCCATCCCGCCGAGGAACACCCGTCGCCACCCGTACAGGTCGGCCAACCGGCCGCCCGGCAGCAACAACCCGGCGAACGCCAGGGTGTAGCCGTGCACCGCCCACTGGAGCGTCCCCGGCGAGAACCCGAGGTCGGCCTGGATCGACGGCAGCGCGACGGTGATCACCGACGTGTCGAACAGCACCAGGAACTGCGTGGTGCACGACAACACCAGCACCGTGGCGTGGTTCAGTTTCGCGGGCATGGCTCCGCGCCCCCCGTTGTGTCGTCCGCCGTTCTTCCGCCGGCGTGCTCCGGCTAGCCCGAGAAGTCGACTCCCTGGGCGAGCGCCACCCGGCCGGAGAAGTTGACGGTGTTGGTCGCGCGGCGCATGTAGGCCCGCCACGCGTCGGAGCCGGACTCGCGGCCCCCGCCGGTGTCCTTCTCGCCGCCGAACGCGCCCCCGATCTCCGCGCCGGAGGTGCCGATGTTGACGTTGACGATGCCGCAGTCCGCGCCGTCGGCGGCCAGGAACCGCTCCGCCTCCCCGTGGTCGCGGGTGAAGATGCCCGACGACAGCCCGTGCGGCACGCCGTTGTGCAGCTCGACCGCTTCCGCGAAGTCCCGGTAGGACAGCACGTACAGGACCGGCGCGAACGTCTCCTCGCGCACCACCTCGGTCTGCGCGGGCATCCGCACGAGGGCGGGCCGGACGTAGTGCGCGTCGGGCGCCAGGTCCGCGAGCTCCCGCTCACCGCCGGCCAGGACCGAGCCGCCCTGCGCCACCGCGCGCTCGACCGCCGCCCGCATCGCGGCGTGCGCCGCGCCGTGCACCAGCGGTCCGACCAGCGTGCCGTCCCGGAACGGGTCGCCGACCGGCAGGACGCGGAACGCGGCGGAGAGCCGGTCGGTGACGTCGTCGACCACGTCCTGGTGGACGATGAGCCTGCGCAGGGTCGTGCACCGCTGCCCGGCCGTGCCCGCCGCCGCGAACACGGCGGCGTCGACCGCCAGGTCCAGGTCCGCGGACGGGGCGATGACGGCGGCGTTGTTCCCGCCCAGCTCCAGCAGGCTCCGCCCGAACCGGGCGGCGACCCTCGGCCCCACCTCCCGGCCCATCCGGGTCGACCCGGTGGCGCTGACGAGCGGCACCAGGGGCGAGTCCACGAGCCGGGCGCCGGTCTCCGCGCCGCCGAGCAGCACCTGGTTGAGGTGCGGCGGCGCGTCGGACTCGGCGGCGGCCCGGTCGAGCAGCGCCGCGCAGGCGAGCGCGGTCAGCGGGGTCAGCTCGGAGGGCTTCCAGACCACCGTGTCGCCGCAGACCAGCGCCACCGCCGCGTTCCACGCCCACACCGCGACCGGGAAGTTGAACGCGCTGATCACTCCGACCACGCCGAGCGGGTGCCAGGTCTCCATCAGCCGGTGGCCGGGCCGCTCCGACGGCATGGTGCGCCCGTAGAGCTGGCGGGACAGACCCACCGCGAAGTCGCAGACGTCGATCATCTCCTGCACCTCGCCGAGGGCCTCGGAGCCGATCTTGCCCGCCTCGGCGGTGACCAGGGCGGCCAGGTCCTGCCGGTGCTCGGAGAGCAGCGCGCCGAACCGCTTGACCAGCGCGCCGCGCACGGGCGCGGGCGTCGTCCGCCAGGTCAGGAACGCCTCGTGCGCCGCGTCCACGGCCCGGTCGACCTCCGCCGGGCCGTGCGCGCGCAGGTCGAACAGGGGCGCGCCGGTGACGGGGGTGCGGGCCGTGACACCGTCGCCCGCGAACGCCGCCGGGTCGACCCCGCACCGCTTCAGCGCGGTCTCGACCCGGGCGCGGACCTCCTCCGTGGCGCTGATCGCCGTCATCGCGCGTCCGCGGTCTTGCGGATGTTGATGTAGTTGCCGCCGATCCAGTCGTTGAACGTGGCGGTCTCCACCGGCAGGTCCACGGTGAACCCGAGCTCCTTCGCGCGGGCCACGGAGAACTCGAAGTCGAGGCTCGGCCGCAGGAAGAACACGCTGGAGGTGCGCCCGCTGCCCACCCGCTTGTCCTCGCCGGGCGCGGCGACGTGGTGCAGGGGCGCCTTGACCGCGCCGTCGGAGACGAGCGTGGCCACGGCCCCGCAGAACACCAGCACCGCGTCCGGCGTGGCGGGCAGGTCGACGTACCGGCCGTCCACCTCGCCCTGGAGGCTGACGAACCCGTTGCGGCACGGGGTCTGGTGGATGAGCGTCACGATCGACAGGTCGTAGTGCGGGGCCATCCGCAGCGGCTGCTTCTCGGCGATGCGGTCCTCCGGCACCTCCGGGAAGTACCGCAGCCGCAGCACCGGGTCGCAGTCGAGGAGTTCCTCGACGCCCCCCGCGGGCCGGGCGTCGACGGCGGCCAGCACCTGCCGGGCGACGTCCTTGGCGGCGACGTTCAGCGAGTCGAAGTACCGCTGCCAGACCGCTTCGAACTCCGGGGTGGGGAACAGGTTCTCGTCGACGCCCATCGAGTAGGACATCGAGTAGTCCGTGTACTTGCCGGTGTTCGTGATGCGCGCGGTGCTCTCCGACTCCAGCCGGGTGAACCCGCGCCGGATGGTCTGGACCGGGTGGGTGGCGGCCCGCTTCTGCTCCTCGGGGCCGTGCTCGAAGAAGTCCACGGCGATCTCCCGCGCCGCCTCGTGGTCCTGCTCGGTCAGGCCGCTGTTGGTGAGGTAGAACAGGCCCTTCTCGCGCAGGCACTCCCGGAACTCGTCCCGGCGGTGGCCGTCGCGCAGCCCGGTCAGGTCGAACGTGGGGACCGTCGTGTCCGTCATGTGCTCGTCTTCTCCGCGATCTCGTCTCGTGACAGGGACTCCTGGCCGGGGCGAACCGGGTCACGGCGCGTTCCGACCAGTTCTTCCAGTGCCTCGGCCAGGCGCTCGACCTCGGCCTCGGTGTTGTAGAGGTGCGTGGAGACCCGCAGCAGCGGCCGGCCGGCCCACTCGGTCGTGGCCACCTCGATCCGCCGGCGGTGCCACAGGGCGTGCCGGAGCGCGGTGGCGTCGACGCCCTCGGGCAGGTGGAACGCCGTCATGCCGCCGTGCAGGGCCGGGTGCTCCGGGGTCGCGGGGCGCAGCCCGTGCCGGCCCGAGAGGCGGTCGCGGACGGCGCCGGCGAGGGCGCGGGCGCGGGCCGCGACCCGGTCGTGCCCGAGCGCGGCCTGGAAGTCGATCGCCTCGGGCAGCGCGAGCCACGGGGTCAGGTCGCGCGTGCCCTCGCACTCCAGCACGCGCAGCCGCGGCGTGCTGCCGAAACCGTCGCGCTCGTCGGGCGGGTGGTCGGCCGGTGGCCGGTGGCCCCAGCTCACCTGCGGGGGTGACAGCGCCTCACCGCGACCCCCGGCGAAGTGCAGGAAGCCGGTGCCGGTGGGCGCGAGCAGCCACTTGTGCCCGCTGCCCGCGTAGTAGTCGCACGGCACGTCCGCCAGGGACAGCGGGGTGAACCCCGGCCCCTGGGCGCCGTCGACGACCGTCACCACCCCGCGCTCGCGGGCCGCCGCGCACAGGTCGGCGAGGGGCAGCACCGTCCCGGTCGGGGACAGCACGTGGCTGAAGAAGAGCAGGCGGGTGCGGGGACCCATCGCGGCGGTCACCACGTCGACGACGTCCCCGGGACCGGTCGGCCGCTCCGGCAGGGCGACGGTCCGCACGGTCAGGCCCTGCCGCGCCGCGGCCCGCTCCCAGCACCAGCGCATCGGCGCGTACTCCTGGTCGGTGAGCAGGATCTCGCCGGGCGCGGGCAGGCGCAGCGACGAGGCCACCAGGTTGACGGCGGCCGTCGCGTTGGTGGTGAGCACCAGCCGGCGCGGGTCGCCGCCGAGGAAGCGGGCGAGCCGCTCGCGGGCGGTCCACAGCAGCGGCGGGACCTCCCGCAGCAGGAAGTCCATCGGCGCGGCGGCGAGGTGCGCGCGGAAACCGCTGACGCGGTCGAAGACCGGCCGGGGCAGCGGTCCCCCGGAACCCGCGTTCAGGTGCGCGGCGGTCGGGTCGAGCAGCACCCGGCCGCGCACCAGCGCCCAGTCGATCTCCGGCATCGCCCATCCCTCACGTGATTCCAGACAGCATGGAATTCAATACGCCCGTGGGAATTGATATACCTCAAACCGAGGTGTGCGTTCACCGGACGCGGTGGGGTGCCGCCGGTGAACTGAGTCGACTCCCGGGATGCTACCAGTCAACCGGTGAACACGAAGATACGGAGAGGCGGAGTTTGAATTCCGCGGCGCGGTCAACGCGATGTCGCGCGGGCGTCGGGAGCGAAGTGCGGAACGCTCGCGATCGGCACTCGCCCCGAATCCCGACCACGCACCGCGACCACCGGCACCCCGCCGTCGGGGTGACCCGGCACGTCCTGTCGGCGGCGTGAAAGACCGGGTCGGCCTCGTCTTCGACGCGGGTAGAGGCGTCCGATCGCACCTGGTCGCGCCTTTTCGGCGGGTGTCAAGCCCCCGCCTCGCCCAGGCTCCTTCCGCCCGGCATACCGCGAAGATCATGAAACGTCACGCGGCCGATCCGCCCAACATCGCGGATTCGCATCCACGGTGCCGTTCTCACCGCTCCCGCCTTCGGTGTTGCCACTCGAACGGCGGTACTAGGCATGAATTCACCTGTTAGTCTGAATTCCGGTCGACGAATCACAAGACTGTTCTCGGTGGGTATTCGGCCGCCGGTGGCGGCTCATCAGGAGGTGATTCCGCAATCCGGTACCCGTATCGGTTCCGCTGAACCGGTACGAAGCGCTGCGCGCGGAGCGCGCATTTCACCCACCGGTGCGGAACTGCCGGTCCGGACGTGGATGAGGGGCCCAAGCGCCCCCTGCCCGCGTGCCGCGACCGCGCCGACGCACGCGGTCATCACCTGCCAACAGTACGCATCGCGGACACGACGCTGGGGAGCGCCATGGTGCTGGGAACGCCGACGGCCTACGGCCATGACGGGCCGGGGCGCCGCGCGGCACCAAATCGTCCGGGCATCGGGCCGGGGGACGTCCGTGCCGTGCTCGAACGCCACATGCTGGTCGACGGCTACGACCTCGTGCTGGACCTGAACGCCAGCTTCGGGGTCTGGCTGGTCGACGCCCTGACCGGGGAGCGCTACCTCGATCTGTTCTCATTCTTCGCCTCGTCGCCCCTCGGTTTCAACTCCGTCCACATGGTGGGAGACCGGGAGTTCCTCGACGAGCTGGCCGTGGCCGCGCTGCACAAGCCGTCCAACCCGGACGTCTACACGGTGCCCTACGCGCGCTTCGTCCACACGTTCGCCGAGGTGCTCGGCGACCCGCTGCTGCCCTACCTGCACTTCGTCGAGGGCGGCGCGCTCGCGGTGGAGAACGCGCTCAAGGCCGCGTTCGACTGGAAGGCGCAGAAGCTCGGCCTGCCCGACGACGCCGTGGACGGCCTCCAGGTCCTGCACCTGGAACGCTCCTTCCACGGCCGCAGCGGCTACACGCTCTCGCTGACCAACACCGAGCCGGCGAAAACCCTCCGCTTCCCCAAGTTCGCCTGGCCGCGCATCCCGTCGCCGGCCCTGCGGCACCCCCTCGCCGAGCACGAGAGCGCCAACCGGGACGCCGAGCGGCGGTCGCTCGCGGCGGCCGAGGCGGCGTTCGCCGCGGCGGACGGCATGATCGCGTGCTTCATCGCCGAGCCCATCCAGGGCGAGGGCGGTGACAACCACCTCGGCGCCGGGTTCCTCCAGGCCGTGCAACGGCTCTGCCACGACAACGACGCGTTGTTCGTGCTGGACGAGGTGCAGACCGGCTGCGGCATCACCGGCACCCCGTGGGCCTACCAGCAGCTCGGGCTGCGCCCGGACCTCGTCGCGTTCGGGAAGAAGACCCAGGTGTGCGGGGTGATGGGCGGCGGGCGGATCGACGAGGTGCCGAACCACGTCTTCGCCGTCCCCTCCCGGATCAGCTCCACCTGGGGCGGCAACCTCGTCGACATGGTGCGCGCCACGCGCGTCCTGGAGACCGTCGAGCGGCTCCGGCTCCTCGACGCCGTGGCCCGCGGCGGGCAGCACCTGCTCGACGGCCTGGTGGCCCTGGCGGCCGCGCACCCCGGTGTGGTGCGCAACCCCCGGGGCCGGGGGCTGATGTGCGCGATCGACCTGCCCGACACCGCGACCCGGGACGACGTGCTGACCCGGATGTACCGCGACCACCGGGTGATCGCCCTGCCCTGCGGGGAGCGGGGACTGCGGTTCCGGCCCCCGCTGACGATCACCGAGGACGAACTCGACCTCGGTCTCGACGCGCTGGCGAACGTCGTCGGCGCGCTCTGACCGGCCACACCCGACCTCAGTGGAGAAGGAACCACCGCAGATGACGTCGTCACGACACCTGGACTCGGCCGCGGAGTGGCGCGAGCGCATCGCCGGGATCGCGGGCAGGCGGTGCGACCTCGAAATGCTGCTGCGGGACGAGTGGCGGCACCGGATCGCGGTGCGCGACGACGGCTCCGGGCTGCGCGCCACCCACCGCCAGGACCTCGTCCTGGTCCACGACGAGCACGGCATCCCGCGCCCGGCCGGGCGCGACGCCGCGTCGCCCGGGGCGCTCGCGCTCGCGGTGCTGCACAGCGTCCTGCACGCCTACGGGCACGGGCACCAGACCGTCGTCGCGTTCCTGGACCTCGTCGACGCGCCCGACCCCGACGCGGCGCGGGTGCTCCCGGTCGTGGTCGACCACGTGGCGCAGGCCCGGCTCACCTGCGCGGCGGCCGTCGAGGCGATCGACGAGGTCGTGCGCGACCGGAACGCCTACCTGCCCCAGGCCGACCTGTTGCAGCACGGCCTGTTCGACGCGCTCGTGGTGCTCGCGGACCGCGACCTCGTCCCCGAGGAGCTGCCCGCCTGCCCGCTCGTCGTGGTCGTGCGCGACGACCCGGAGAACGGTCGCACCCGGTGGACGCTGTGGTACGCGGGCGACCTGTTCGAGGACAAGATCGTCGTCGGCCTGCTCGACGTGGCCCGCGAGGTGCACGGGCAGTTCAGCGGACGCCCCGAGCAGCTGGTCTCCGACATCGACCTGCTCTCCGCCGAGCAGGAGCTGCAACTGCTGCGGTGGAACGACACCGACGGCGACTTCCCGACCGACACCCGCCTGGACGAGTTGTTCGAGGCGGCCGTGCGGCGGTTCCCCGACGCCGAGGCGGTCGTGTGCGGCGAGGTCCGCCTGACCTACCGCGAGGTGTCCGAGCGCGCGAACCAGGTCGCCAACTGGCTGCTCCGCGCGCCGGTGCGGGTGCGGGTGCGCGACCTCGTCGGCCTCCTGCTCGACAAGAGCGACCTCGGCGTCTCCCTCACCGTCGGCATCTGGCGGGCCGGGGCCGCCTACGTGCCGATCGACCCGGCCTACCCCGCCGAGCGGGTCCGGTTCATCGTCGGCGACACCGGCCTGCGGGTCGTCCTGACCAACCGGCGCCACGTCGAGCGGCTGCGGGACGTCCTCGGGGACGCGCACCCGGGCGTCCGGGTCGTCGCCGTCGAGGACGTCCTCGTGGAGCAGGAGGCCGCCGGGCGGTCCACGCGCGAGCACCCCGGGCTGGCGTTGAGCGCGGGCGACATCGCCTACGCCACCTACACCTCCGGCACCACCGGCGTGCCCAAGGGCGTGCCCAAGTTCCACGACAGCGTCGTCAACAGCATCACCGACCTGTCCGAGCGCTACGACATGCTGCGGCCGGGGGAGGAGCGCGTCGCGCTGTTCGCCTCCTACGTGTTCGAGCCGCACCTGCGCCAGACGCTGATCGCGCTGCTCAACGGGCACACCCTGGTCGTGGTGCCCGACGACGTCCGGCTGGACCCCGACCGGTTCCCGGACTACGTCGAGCGGCACGGCGTGACCTACCTCAACGCCACCGGGTCGGTGCTCCAGCACTTCGACCTGAGCCGCTGCCCGAGCCTGCGCAAGCTGATGCTGGTCGGCGAGGAGCTGACGGCCGCCGGGCTGCGCAGGCTGCGCGAGCGGTTCGGGGGCCTGGTCGTCAACGAGTACGCCTTCACCGAGGCCGCGTTCGTCACCGCGGTCAAGGAGTTCCCGCCCGGTGTCGTGGCCCGGCGCGACCGCAGCATCGGCAGGCCGGTGCGCAACGTGAAGTGGTACGTGCTGAGCCAGGACCTCAAGCAGCTGCCCATCGGCGCGCTCGGCGAGCTCTACATCGGCGGGCGCGGGGTGGCGCCCGGGTACCTCAACCGGGACGACCTGACCGCGGAGCGCTTCACCGCCAACCCGTTCCAGAGCGAGCGGGAACGGGAGCGCGGCGAGAACGGCAGGCTGTACCGCACCGGCGACCTGGCGCGGATGCTGCCCAACGGCGAGGTCGAGTTCATGGGCCGCAGCGATTTCCAGCTCAAGCTGAACGGGGTGCGGGTCGAGCCGGGCGAGATCGAGGCGCGGACCCTGGAGTACCCCGGTGTGCGCGCGTGCGTCGTCGTCGCCCGCGAGGGCCGCGGCGCGGCGGGCAGGTACCTCGTCGGGTACTACGTGGCCGACGACGAGGCGGGCGTGACCGAGGCGGACCTGGTGGCGTTCCTGGAGACCCGCCTGATCCGCATCATGGTGCCCGCCCGGATGGTGCGGATGCCCGCCCTGCCCGTCAACGTCAACGGCAAGGTCGACTGGCGCGCGCTGCCCGAGGTGGACCCGGTCGCCGGGAACGGCGCGCCGGCCACCTCCCCGGCGGCCTCCCCGGTCGCCGCCGACACCCCGGTCGACGACATCGCCGGGGCGCTCCGCGACATCTGGGCCGAGGTGCTCGGCGTGCCGGCCGACCGCGTCGACGACCAGGACGACTTCTTCCGCCTCGGCGGCCAGAGCATCTCCTGCATCCTGCTCATCGCCAGGGTGCGGCAGCGGTTCGGGCGCGCGGTCGAGGTGGCGGACGTGTTCCGCCTCCGCACCCTGGCCGGGATGACGCGGCACCTGGTGGAGCAGCGCAGCCCCGCGATCACCGCCACCGCCACCGACCCCGCCGCCGACACCGGCGGCGAGGTCCGCCTGCCCGCCAACGGCCTCCAGCAGGGCCTCTACTACCACGCCCTGCGGCGCACCGACGAGGACGACGCCTACGTCATGCAGTCGGTGCACCACTACCGCTGCCGCATCGACCCGGACCTGATGCGCGAGGCGTGGCAGCACGCGCGGCGCCGGTACCCGTCGCTGCGGCTGCGCTTCGAGTGGGTCGACGAGCCGGTGCAGGTCGTCGTCGACGACGACGCGCCGGTGGACTGGCGTTACCTCGACCTGACCGACCTCGCCGACGACGCCGCCCGCGAGGAGTGGATCCGGCGGGTGCAGGAGCGGGACCGCGCCGAGCACTTCGACCTCGACCGCGGCGGCCTGTTCCGCGTCTACCTCGTCAAGCAGCGCGACGACCTGTTCACGCTGGTCTTCAGCTGCCACCACGTCATCCTCGACGGGTGGAGCCTGCCGGTGCTGCACGACGAGGTGCACCGCGCCTACCTGCGCCTGGTCCGGGGGCTGCCCGTCGAGCGCGCCTCCGACACCGCCTACGTGGCCGCGCAGCGGTACTGGGCCGAGCGCCGCGGCGACCACGCCGACTACTGGGTGGGCCAGATCGCCCGCATCGACGAGCGCGGCGACTTCGCGGGCCTGCTCAACGAGGCCAGCCGCTACCAGGTCTCGCTCAGCGAGTACGACCACGTGCGCGAGCACCGCACCCGCAGGTTGGGCCTCGGCGCCGAGCGCACCGCGGCGCTGAAGGCGGCGTGCGCGGCCGAGCGCGTCACCCTGCACTCCGTGCTCCAGTTCGTGTGGCACCGGGTGCTGCACGCCATCGGCGGCGGCACCACCACCGTCGTGGGCACCATCGTGTCCGGCCGCAACCTCCCGATCGACGGCGTGGAGGACTCGGTCGGCCTGTTCATCAACACGCTGCCGCTCGTGGTCGACCACCGGGGCCGGGGGCCGGACCGCGTCGCCGACGTGGTGCGCGACATCCAGGACCTGGTCAACACCATGAACGACCGCAGCATCGTGGAGCTGGGCAGGCTGGAGAGCGGCGAGCGCAAGCGCAGCCTGTTCGACACGCTCCTGGTGCTGGAGAACTACCCGGACCTGCTCGCCGAGACCGAGCACGGCGCCGACGAGGAGCTGCTGCGGTTCGAGAAGGCGTACGACTCCGACAAGGTCGACTACCCCATCGCGGTGGTGGCCCGCGAGGAGGGCGACGAGCTGACCGTCACCCTCTGGTACGCGGGGGAGCTGTTCGACGACAGCGCCGTCGACACCCTGGTCGGCGTCACGGACACACTGTTCGCCCAGGTCGCGCGGGACCTGGGGCAGCGGGTCGCCGACCTCGACCCGGTGCCGCCCGCGATGCTGGCCCGGTACGAGGAGTGGAACCGCACGGACGCGGACTTCCCCGGCGACAAGACGCTGCACGGGGTGTTCGAGGAGGTGGCCGCGCGGTGGCCCGACGAGGTCGCCGTGGTCTACCGCGACACCCGCCTGACCTACCGCGAGGTGAACGAGCGCGCCAACCGGCTCGCCCACCACCTGCGCGCGGTCGCGCGGCCGCGGCCGGACGACATCGTCGCGCTGGTGCTGGACAAGGACGAGGCGATGATGGTCGCGATCATCGCGGCCTGGAAGACGGGCGGCGCGTACGTGCCCGTCGACCCCGCCTACCCCGACGACCGCGTGGCGTTCATGCTCTCCGACACCGCCGCGAAGGTGGTGCTCACCAACGAGGCGCACGCCGACCGCCTGCGCCCGCTGGCGGGCGACGCGCCCGTGCTGGCGATCGAGGGCCTGCGGCTGGACCACCTGCCCGCGGCCAACCCGGTCACCGACGTCACGAGCACCGACCTGGCCTACGCGATCTACACCTCGGGCACCACCGGGCGCCCGAAGGCGGTGCTGGTCGAGCACCGCGGCGTGGTGAACCTCCAGTGGTCGCTCTCGCGGACCTTCTCGCTGTCCAAGGAGGACGGCGACGAGGCGTTCCTCTCCTTCTCCAACTACATCTTCGACCACTTCGTGGAGCAGTTCACCGACGCGCTGCTCAACGGGCAGAAGCTCGTCGTGCTCGACGACACCATGCGCGCCGACGAGGCGCGGCTGTGCCGGTACCTCACCGACGAGCGGGTCACCTACCTGTCCGGCACGCCGTCCGTGCTCTCGCTCTACGACTTCACCGCGGCCACGTCGCTGACCCGCGTCGACGCCATCGGCGAGGACTTCACCGAGCCCGTGTTCGACAAGATCCGCCGCACCTACCCCGGCACCGTCATCAACGGCTACGGGCCGACGGAGATCTCGATCACCAGCCACAAGCGGCCCTACCCGCCCGGCGAGCGCCGCGTGAACAAGAGCATCGGGCTCCCGCTCGCCAACTACCACTGCTACGTGCTCGACGGCGCCATGAGGCGGGTGCCGATCGGCGGGGTCGGCGAGCTCTACATCGGTGGCGCCGGGGTGGCCCGCGGCTACCTCAACCGGCCGGACCTGACCGCGGAGCGGTTCCTCGACAACCCCTTCCGGACCGCCGAGCAGGCTGCCGGGGGCGAGAACGCGCGCATGTACAAGACCGGCGACCTGGTGCGGTGGCTGCCGAACGGCGAGGTGGAGTACCTCGGCCGCACCGACCTCCAGGTCAAGATCCGCGGCCAGCGCGTCGAGCTGGGCGAGGTCGAGGCCGCGCTGTCGTCCTACCCGGGCGTCACCCGGGCGCTCGTGGTGGCCCGCACGCACACCGGGTCGAGCACCGCCGCGCCGCAGAAGTACCTGGTGGGCTTCTACATCGCGGACCGGGAGTTCGCGGAGCCGGACCTGAAGGAGTGGATGCGCGGGAAGCTGCCCGAGGCCGTCGTGCCCGCCCGGGTGATCCGCATCGACGACATCCCGGTCACGCCGAGCGGCAAGCTGGACGTCCGCAGGCTCCCCGAGACCGAGTTCGGCGGGGACGGCGCGGGCGACTACGCGCCGCCCTCGGGCGACGTCGAGGTCAAGCTGTGCGGCATCTGGTCGCGGGTGCTCGGGGTCGCGCCGGACCGCATCGGCGCGCACGACGACTTCTTCTCGCTCGGCGGCGACAGCATCCGCGCGATGTCGCTCGCCCAGGGCATCACCACCGGGTTCGGCAGCGGCCTCGGCGTGGCCACCGTCCTGCGGCACACCACGCTGTCCGCGCAGGCCAAGCACATCGCGGCGGCCGCCGCCACGCTCGATGCCGAGGGCGTCGAGGGCGCGGCCGGGCGCCTGGAGCAGCCGCCGGTGTCGCCGGCCCAGGAACGGCTGCTGTTCATCGACGACTTCGAGGGCGGCACGGCGGCCTACAACATCCCGTTCACGCTGCGGCTCGCGGACGAGGGCCTGACGGCGGCGTCGGTCACGGCCGCCGTGCGCGCGCTGGTGCGCCGCCACCCCGCGCTCCGGACGCTGCTGGCCGCGGACGTCGACGGGGTGCTGCGCCAGCGCGTCCTGACCGGGGACGAGGCCATGGCCGCGTTCACCGTCCCGGTGCACGTGGTCGGCACCACCGCCGAGCTGGACGCGCTGCTCGTCGCCCGGTCCGGGCACGTGTTCCGCACCCACGAGGAGCTGCCGATCCTCGCGGACCTGGTCGAACTGGCCGGCGCGCGGTACCTCGGCCTGGTCCTGCACCACACGTGCTTCGACGGCTGGTCGTGGGGCGTGTTCCGGCGCGAGCTGGCCGCGCTGCTGGCCGGCGCACCGGAGTCCGACCTGCCGCGGGTCCGCGCGTCGTACGGGGACTTCGCCGTGTGGCAGCGGCGGTACCTGTCCGGTCGGCGGCTCGCCGAGCTGACCGGTTTCTGGCGCACCGCCCTGGACGGGTTCGAGACGATCCGGCTGCCGCTGGACCACCCCCGGCCCGCCCGGTTCGACCACCGCGGCCGGGAGCTGGAGTTCGCCGTCGACGCGGCCACCACCGAGGCGCTGCGCGAGCTGGCCCGCTCGACGCGGGTGAGCCTCTACGCGGTGCTGCTCAGCGCCTGGTACCTGGTGCTGGCGGGGTACACCGGCCGGCGGGACCTGGTCGTGGGCACGCCGTGGGCGAACCGCGGGCGCCCCGAGTTCGACCACACCGTCGGCTTCTTCGCCAACCTGCTGGCGCTGCGCGTGCGGGTCGAGCCGGACGCCTCGGTGCGCGACCACGTCCGCGCGGTCGGCGAGGCCGTCCTGGCCGCCCAGGTGCACGGCGAGCTGCCGTTCGAGCAGCTGGTCAAGGAGCTCGCGGTGCGCAAGGACCCGAGCCGTCACCCGGTGGTGCAGGTCAACTTCACCCTCCAGAACGCCGCGGGCGACCCGACCGGACCGGACGAGTACCTGCCCGACGCGGACGGCTGGACCGCCACGAAGTTCGACCTGTCCACGACCCTGTGGGAGACCCGGGACGGGCTGCGCGGCAACCTGACCTTCGCCGCGTCCCTGTTCGAGGACGCCACGGCGCGCGGGATCGCCGACACCTTCCGGCACGTGCTCGCCGAGTTGACCCGGCCGGGCCTGGAGCCCGACCGGACCGCGGTGGCCGCGATCGGCCTCGTCGAACCCGTCGCCGAGCCCGAGCCCGAACCTTCTGAGCCCAAATCTTCTGAGCCCAAATCTTCTGGGCAGCCCGCCGCGCGCCGGACGATGCGCGAGGTGTTCGCCGAGGTGGCCGCCACCTGGCCGGACGAGGTCGCGGTGGTGGACGCCACCACGCGCCTGACCTACCGGGAGCTCGACGCGCGGGCCAACCGGCTCGCCCACGACCTGCGCGCCGCCGTCGCGCTGTCGCCCGGTGACCTCGTCGCGCTCGTGCTGGACCAGAGCGCCGCGACGGTCGTGGCGGTCCTGGCCGTGTGGAAGGCGGGCGCGGCCTACCTGCCCGTCGACCCCGGCTCACCCGACGACCGCGTGGCCTTCATGCTGACCGACACCGGGGCGCGCGCGGTGGTGGCCGGTGAGCCGCACGCCGACCGGCTGCGCGCGATCGCGGCCGGGATCCCCGTGCTGGCGGTCGACCGGCCGGCCGGGGGTCCCGAGGACGAACCCCGCACCGCGGCCACCGCCGCCGACCCGGCGTACGCGATCTACACCTCGGGCACCACCGGCAGGCCCAAGGCCGTGCTGGTGACGCACGCGTCCGTCGACAGCTTCCGAGAGCAGCTCGCCGGGCGCTACTTCGGCCCGCCGCGGGAGGGGCGGCAGGGCGTCCTGATGCTCGCGAACTACGTGTTCGACTTCTCGGTGGAGCAGCTGGCCCTGTCGGTGCTCGGCGGGCACAAGCTCATCGTCCCGTCGCCGTCGGCGGCCGAGGACCCGGCGTTCTACGTGCTGGCCGACCGCGAGGGGCTCAGCTACGTCAGCGGCACGCCGACCCAGGTCCAGCGCTTCGACCTGACCCGGCTGCCGCACCTGCGGGCCGTCCTGGTGGCGGGCGAGGTGTTCGGCGCCCACCACTTCTCGAAGATCCGGGCCGAGTTCGCGGGCACCCTCTACAACGCCTACGGCACGACCGAGACCACCGTCTACAACACCGTCCAGTGCTTCGCGCCCGGCGCGGAGCACCGCAACGCGCTCGGCCACCCGCTGGGCAACACCCGGATGCACGTGCTCGGCCACGGCGGCGCGCCGCTGCCCGCCGGGGCGGTCGGCGAGCTGCACGTGGCGGGCGAGTGCGTCGCGGCGGGCTACCTGAACCGGCCCGAGCTGACCGGGGAGCGGTTCGTCCCCAACCCCTTCCGCACCGACGCCGACCGCGCGGCCGGGCGCTTCCCCGTGCTGTACCGCACGGGCGACGTCGTCCGCGTCGGCCCGGACGGCGGGCTGCGCTTCCTCGGGCGCAACGACGACCAGGTCAAGATCAACGGTGTCCGGGTCGAGCCGGGCGAGGTGGAGGCGGCGCTCGCCGCGTGCCCCGGCGTGCGGCAGTGCGCGGTCGTCGCCGGTCCCGACGGCCGCACCCCGGACGGCAGGCGGCTGATCGGCTACTACCTGCCGGACGACGGCGCCGAGGTGACGCGGGACGACGTCCTGGCCGCACTGCGCGCCCGCCTGGCGCCGAGCATGGTGCCCGGCGTGCTGATCCGCCTGGACGGGCCGCTCCCGACCACGATCACCGGCAAGCTCGACACCGCCGCCCTGCCGCAGCCCGACGCCGCGCCCGCGCGGGCGCCCTACGCGGCTCCCCGCGACCGGGTCGAGGCGCGGCTGTGCCGGCTGTGGGGAGCCCGGCTGCCCGTCGAGTCGGTCGGCATCGACGACGACTTCTTCCGCTGCGGCGGCGACTCGATCAGCGCGCTGCACCTGGCGAGCGGCATCCAGCGCGAGCTGGGCAGGCGGGTCGGCGTCAAGGAGGTGTTCGACTTCCCGACCGTGCGGCGGTTCGCGGCGCACGCGGCCACCGCGGCCGGACCGGAGGAGCCCGAGGAGGGCAGGCCCGGCGGCGAGGTGCCCCTGCTCCCGGTGCAGGAGTGGTTCTTCGCCAAACCGCTCGTCGACCGCGACTGCTGGAACCAGCACTTCGCGGTGCGCACCCCGCCGCTGGACCCGGACCGGCTGCGCGCCGCGCTGGCCGGGCTCGTCGACCACCACGACGCGTTCCGGCTGCGCTACCCGGGCGTCCGCGGCGGGGCGGTCCGGCAGGTCTACGCCGACGGGGACCCGGGCGTCGTGCTGCACGAGCTGGACGTGCGCGGCCGGTCCGACGCGGACGTGGCGGCGTGGCTGGAGGCGTTGCAGCACGGGTTCGACCTCGAACACGGCCCGATCGCCGTCGCCGCCCACCTGCACGGGTTCCCCGACGGCAGCACGCGGGTGTGGTTCGCGGCGCACCACCTCGTCGTCGACACCGTCAGCTGGCGCATCCTCGCGCAGGACCTGGAGGTCCTCTACCACGGCGGCGTGCTCGGCCGCCGCACCGCGAGCTACCAGCGGTGGTCGCGGGCGCTGCGCGACTACCGGCCCGCCGGGGACGAGCGGCGGCGCTGGGTCGAGACCGTCCACGGCATGGCGCTGGACGTCCCGCGCCGGGAGGGACCGGCGCGGCACGAGGAGTTTGCGCTGAGCCCGGCCGAGACGCAGGCGCTGCTCACGGAGTCCTCCTGGGCCTACGACACCGAGATCACCGACGTGCTGCTGACCGCGACCGCGCACGCCGTGCGCGCGGTCACCGGGCTGGCGGTCAACCACGTGACGGTGGAGGGGCACGGCCGCGAGCTGTTCGACGGCGCGCCCGACGTGCGCGACACCGTCGGGTGGTTCACCACCATGCACCCCGTCGCCGTGGTGGCCGACCCCGACGACCCCGCCCGCGGCCTCCTGGCCACCCGGGACGCCCGGCGGCTGCCGCACCACGGCATCGGCTACGGCGCCCTGTTCGGCCGCTACGGCGGCGACCGCGCCCCGCTGCCGCCGGTGACCTTCAACTACCTCGGCCGCCTCGACGGCGCCGACCCCGCCGACGGCGACGCCGTCCCCACCGCGGGCTGGCACCTGGACCCCGCGCTCTCGGGCAGCTACCACACCGAGGCCGACGCGGACGCCAACGACGCCGTGGTGGACGTGACGATGAGCTGCGTCGCCGGCCGCCTCGTCACCCGCGTCGACAGCCGGATGGGGGAGCGGGCCACCCGCGCGTTCACCGACGAGCTGGCGACGTGGCTCGCCCGGCTGATCGCCCACACCTCCGCCGCCGCCCGCGACGGGGACGGCCGGGCCCGGCGGCGGGCGGCCGCGCCGACCGAGGGGTTCGAGCCGTACCTCCTCGTCGAGGAGGACGCCGAGCGCACGATCTTCCTGCTGCCGCCGGGCGAGGGCGGCGCGGAGAGCTACCTGGGCAACCTCGCCCGGCGGCTGCCCGGCCACCGGCTGGTGCTGTTCAACAACGTCCACCTGCACACGCCCATGGCCTCCTTCGAGGACCTGGGCCGCTACTACCTCGACCACGTGCGCCGCCTGCAACCCGAGGGCCCCTACGCGTTCCTGGGCTGGAGCTTCGGCGGGGTGCTCGCGCTGGAGATGTCCCGGCAGCTGGCCCTGGCCGGCGAACGGGTCGAGCACCTGGTGCTCATCGACCCCTACCTCGGGGTGCCCCGGGCGTCCGCGGCGATCGGCCTGCCCGACGTCGAGGACGTCCTCGACCCGATCAACTTCCACTACCGGCCGGCCGCCGCGGACCTGGCGCGCCTGGCCGACGCACTCGGCGACGTGGTGCTGTTCAAGGCGGGCGAGGTCAACGACGTCGTCACCGACGAGCGGCAGAGCCGGATCTTCGCCCACTACCAGCGGACCGCGCACAACCACCTCGACCTGCTCGTGCCCGCCGGGTCGATCGAGACCCACGTGCTCGACGGGGCGACGCACCACTCGTGGGTGCACCACGTGGACCTGGTGACCACCATCTGCGACCGGGTCCTGGCCTTGCTCGCCGGGTCGCGGTCGCGGGAGGCCGCGAGAGCAGAAGGGAACGGAGGACCCACATGAAGATGCCGTCCGCCGAAGTGCCCACGATCGACGTGTCGCCGCTGTTCGGCGCCGACGCCGACGCCAAGAAGCAGGTGGCCGAGCAGATCAACAAGGCGTGCCGGGGCTCGGGCTTCTTCTACGCGTCCGGTCACGGTGTCGACGTCCAGCGCCTCCAGGACGTCGTCAACGAGTTCCACCGCACCATGACCGCGGCGGAGAAGCACGAGCTCGCCATCAACGCCTACAACCCGGCGAACCCGCGCGTGCGCAACGGCTACTACAAGGCCATCGAGGGGAAGAAGGCGGTGGAGTCCTTCTGCTACCTCAACCCCGACTTCGACGAGGACCACCCGATGATCCGCGCGGGGGTGCCCGGCCACGAGGTCAACACCTGGCCGGACGCGGAGCGCCACCCCGGCTTCCGGGAGTTCTGCGAGGAGTACTTCCGGACGATGTTCACCCTGTCCAAGGGGCTGATGCGGGGTTTCGCCCTGGCCCTGGGCAAGGACGAGCTGTTCTTCGAGCCGGAGCTGCGCGAGTCCGAGACGCTGTCCGCGGTCTCGCTGATCCGCTACCCGCGCCTGGAGACCTACCCGCCGGTGAAGACCGGCCCGGACGGTGAGCCGCTGAGCTTCGAGGACCACTTCGACGTCTCGACGATCACCGTGCTGTTCCAGACCGCGGTGCAGAACCTCCAGGTCGAGACCGTCGACGGGTGGCGGGACCTGCCGACCGACAGCGACAACTTCCTGGTCAACGCGGGCACCTACCTCGCGCACCTGACCCACGACTACTTCCCGGCCCCGCTGCACCGGGTGAAGTTCGTCAACGCCGAGCGCCTCTCGCTGCCGTTCTTCTTCCACGCGGGCAACGACACGCTCATCCAGCCGTTCTCCCCGGACGGCGCGCACGAGGGCGAGCCGAACGAGGCGGTCAGCTACGGCGACTACCTGCGGCACGGCCTGACCGCGCTCATCAAGAAGAACGGCCAGACCTGAGCGGTCCGGCCACGACCCCGAACCCGACGCGACACGTGAGGAAACGACGAAGCGCATGGGCGAGACCCCTCAGGAATTCCTGGACCTGAACGACTTCCGGGGCGTCGGCGAGGACCCGGTGTGGCACCCGCCGGTCCTGGCGGACCGGCCGAGGGACTGGCCGCTGGACCAGTGGGCCGAAGCGCCACGCGACCTCGGGTACCCCGACTTCGCCCGCTACCAGTGGCGGGGCCTGCGGTTGCTCAAGGACCCGGACACGCAGGCCGCCTACCACGACCTGCTCTGCGAGCTGCGACCGCGCACGGTCGTGGAGCTGGGCGTGTTCAGCGGCGGCTCGCTGATGTGGTTCCGCGACATGGCCCGGCTCATGGACCTGGACTGCCGGGTCGTCGGCATCGACCGCGACCTGGGCCGCTGCCGGATTCCCGAGTCGGAGATGGCCGGGATCACCCTGAGCGAGGCCGACTGCGCGGACCTCACGACGTTCGAGCAGCTGCGGGACCTGCCGCACCCGCTGCTGTTCATCGACGACGCGCACGCCAACACGTTCAACGTCATGCGGTGGACGGTGGACAACCTGCTGGTGGCGGGCGACTACTTCGTGATCGAGGACATGATCCCCTACTGGCACCGGTACTGCCCGAACCTGCTGGAGGAGTACCTGGGCGCGTTCGGCAAGACGCTGTCGATGGACATGGTGTACGCCAACGCCAGCGCGCAGCTGGACCGCGGCGTGTTCCGCAGGCGGTGAGGCGCCCGTGCCGACAGTGACCAGCCCGCTGTTCTACGCGGCGCCGCTGACCCCGGACGGCCGGGTCGACGACTGGTGCATCGACGCCGTGTCCCGGCCGCCCGACGTGCTGTTCAACTTCCGCAAGGTCCCCGTCGACACCGCCATCACCGACCTGCGCGCCGGCGGGACCCGGCCGGACCTCGACGGCGCGGGGTTCGAGAAGGTCGAGGCGCCGACGCGCGTCGACCAGCAGGCCCTCTTCGCCCGCGAGCCCGGGGCGATCGCCGCCTACCAGGAGGAGGTCGGGGACCTGCTGCTGGCCCGCACCGGGGCCGCGCGCGTGTCGTTCTTCGACGCCACCGTCCGGGTGGAGGACACCGGCGCGCCGCGCGACCCGGACAACCAGGCGCCGCACCAGCGGGTCCACGTCGACCAGAGCCCCGGCAGCGCCTGGGCCCGCGCCGCGGACCACGGCGGTCCCGGCCGGTCGTCCCGCCGGTTCCAGATCGTCAACGCGTGGCGCCCGCTGCTCGCGCCGGTGCGCAACTACCCGTTGGCGCTGTGCGACTTCCGGTCGCTCGACCCGGCCGCCGACCTGGTGGCGACGAGGCTCGACTTCCCCGACTGGCTGCGGGACCGGGAGAACTACTCGGTCCGGCACAACCCCGCCCACCGCTGGTACTTCTGGGACGCGCTCACCCCGGCCGAGGTCGTGCTGTTCAAGTGCTACGACAGCGCCAGCCGCGCACTGCCGCACGCGGACGGCGCGACCCCGGACCGGGAGCTCGCCGACGTGGCCGGGCTCTCCCCGCACTCGGCGTTCTTCGTGCCGGACGGCCCCGCCACCGGCAGGCTGCGGGTGTCCCTGGAGGTGCGGGCACTGCTGTTCCACGACTGAGCCACCCCCCGCCGGCGACCGCCGCACGTCACGACAAGGAGCACCAGGACCATGGCCGACACGACTGTCCCGCTCTTCAGCCTCGCCGAGCTGGAGCGGGGCGCGCACCGGGACGAGTTCCACCGCTGCGTCACCGAGCTGGGGGTCTTCTACCTCACCGACTACGGGGTCACCGAGGAGGACCACCGGCTGGCCACCGACACGGCCACCGGCTTCTTCTTCACGGGCACGCCCGAGGAGAAGCGGGCGATGACCACCGGCGTGCCGACCCTGCGCCGCGGCTACTCCGCGCTGGAGGCCGAGAGCACGGCGCAGGTCACCCGCACCGGCTCCTACACCGACTACTCCGAGTCCTACTCCATGGGGATCGACCGCAACCTGTTCCCCTCCGAGCGGTTCGAGCAGGTCTGGACCGGCTACTTCGACCGCCTCCACGCCGCGGCGCGGCGCACCTGCGCGGCGGTGCTGGAGGCGAGCGGCTCCTACGACGGCGGGGACCTGGAGACCCTGCTCGACTGCGATCCGGTGCTCCGGCTGCGGTACTTCCCCGAGGTCCCCGAGCACCGGGCGGCCGAGCACGAGCCCCGGCGGATGGCCCCGCACTACGACCTGTCCCTGATCACGTTCGTCCACCAGACGCCCTGCGCCAACGGGTTCGTCAGCCTCCAGGCCGAGGTCCACGGCGAGCTGGTGGACCTGCCCGCGGTGCCCGACGCCGTGGTGGTGCTGTGCGGCGCCATCGCCCCGCTCGTCACGCGGGGCACCGTGCCCGCCCCCCGGCACCACGTGCGCTCGCCGGGGGCGCACCTGCGGGAGGGCAGCGACCGCACGTCGAGCGTGTTCTTCCTGCGCCCGTCGATCGACTTCTCGTTCTCGGTCGCCAAGGCCCGCGAGTACGGCCTGGCCGTCGACATCGACGTGCCCGGCGACACCGCCACGTTCGGCGACTGGATCGGCACCAACTACGTCACCATGCACGCGAAGGAAGGCTGAGGATGCTCGTCGTCGCCGTCAAGCCGGGGCACGATGGCGCGATCGCCGCCATCGGTGACCGCGAGCTGCTCTTCTCGCTGGAGTCGGAGAAGGACTCCCGCCCCCGGTACTCGCCCCTGCTGCCGACGACGGTCCTCGACATCGCCGAGCACCTCGGCGAGATCCCCGACGTGGTCGCCCTGGGCGGGTGGGCCGACCTGCGCCCGCGCGGCGTCGTCCGCACCGGCGCCGGGTACACCGGCATCCAGGAACCCCAGATCGGCACGTCCCGCTTCTTCGGCAAGGAGGTCACCTACTTCAGCTCCACCCACGAGCGCTCCCACGTCTACATGGCGCTGGGCATGGGGGAGCGGAGCAGCGCGCCGGAGCGGACCGTGCTGGTCTGGGAGGGCGACGTGGGCGCCTTCTACGTCGTCGACGCCGAGCACCGCATCACCCGCAGGGTGCCGGTGATGAGCGGACCGGGCGCCCGGTACTCGTTCCTGTTCGGCCTCGCCGACCCGACGTTCCCGGACACCGGCGGCAAGCCGCGCCTCAACGACGCGGGCAAGCTGATGGCCCTGGCCGCCTTCGGCGACGCCGCGGAGGCCGGTCCCGAGATCGTGCACGTGGTCGACCGCATCCTGAAGCAGGACTCGATGTACCCGGCGCCCAAGGTCGAGTACCAGGGCACGGTGCTGCACAACGCGGGCGTGGAGTCCGCCGAGTGCAAGACGGCCGCCGCCCTGCTCACCGCGCGCGTCTTCGAGGCGTTCGCGGCCGTGGCCCGCGCGGAGCTGCCCGAGGGCAGCCCGCTCTACATCTCCGGCGGCTGCGGGCTCAACTGCGACTGGAACCGGGCCTGGGCCGACCTCGGCTACTTCTCGTCGGTGTTCGTCGCGCCCTGCACGAACGACTCCGGTTCCGCGGTGGGCACGGCGATCGACGCGCTGACGGCGTGCACGGGCGACCCGCACATCGACTGGAGCGTCTACAGCGGGCTGGACTTCGTCGAGGACGCCCGCCCCGACCCGGCCACGTGGCGGTCCCGCCGGCTCGACGACGCCGAGCTGGCGCGGGCGCTGTCGACGGGCCGCGTGGTGGCGTGGGTACAGGGGCGCTGGGAGATCGGCCCGCGCGCGCTGGGCAACCGGTCGCTCCTGGCCGAGCCGTTCGGCTCGGGCACCCGCGACCGGCTCAACGACATCAAGCAGCGCGAGGACTACCGGCCGATCGCCCCGGTCTGCCGCGTCGAGGACCTGGGGCAGGTCTTCCACGAGACCTTCGAGGACCCGCACATGCTGTACTTCCGCCGGGTGCGGGAGTCGAGCGGCGTGCGGGCGGTGACCCACGTGGACGGCTCGGCCCGGGTCCAGACCGTCCGGGAGTCCGGCAACCCGCGCCTGCACCGGCTGCTGAGCGCGTTCGCGGTCGAGCGGGGGGCGGGCGTGCTGTGCAACACGTCCCTCAACTTCAACGGGGAGGGCTTCATCAACCGCACCTCGGACCTGGTGCGGTACTGCGAGTCCCGGGGCGTCGACGACATGGTCATCGGCGACACGTGGTTCGAGCGGGTCCGCTGAGGAGCGGCCCCGCCTCTCAGCTCTCGGCCAGGACCCGCACCACGACGCGGGTGGCGTCGGCGATCAGCGCGTCCACCTGGTCGGCGCCCTGGCGGTCCCTGCTCGTCATCACGGCGATGATGATCGGGTCCCGGTCCGGTGGCCACACCACCGCGATGTCGTTGCGCCCGCCGTAGGACGCGGTGCCGGTCTTGTCCCCGACGACCCAGCCCTCCGGCACGCCGGCCCGGACCACGGCGGCGCCGGTGGTGTTGCCGCGCAGCCAGCCGAGGAAGACCTCGCGGTCGGCGTCGTCCAGCGCCTCGCCGAGGGCGAACTGCCGGAGGTTGTCGGCCATCGCCCTCGGCGTGCTCGTGTCGCGCGGGTCGCCCGGCACCGCCGAGGACAGGTCCGGCTCGTACCGGTCGGCCGAGGTGACGTCGTCGCCGAGCTCGCCCAGGGCGGAGTCGTACCCCCCGGGACCCCCGAGGCGCCGCAGCAGCAGGTTGCCCGCCGTGTTGTCGCTGTACCGCACGGCGGCGTCGCACAGCTCGCGCCACGTCATCGTGGTGCCCGCCCGGGTCTCGGTGACGGGGGAGTTGGCGAGCAGGTCGGCGGCCTCGACCCGGACGGGCTCCTCGAACTGCGCCGGCGTGGTGTCCGCCAGCACCAGCGCCGCCGCGAACGCCTTGAACGTGGACGCGTACGCGAACCGCTCGTCGGCCCCGTACGCGACCGCGCGCCCCGACCCGGTGTCCACGGCGTACACCCCGAGCCGGGCGTCGTGGACCGACTCCAGGCGGGCGAACTCCGGCGCGACGGCGGGATCGTCCACCTCGACGGCCGGAGCGGGCGCGCTCGACGCGCTCGACGAGGTCGGGCCGGGCGACACCGCGCTCTCGGGCGAGGACTGCCCCGCGGGCGACGAACACCCCCCGACCGCCGCGCAGAGGAGAACGGTCACAGCACACAGCCGCTGGATCACGCCGCAGGACGTCCTTTCCGGCACAAAACCCGAATTTACCCGAGCCAGTGTAGGCCGCACCGGGAATCGGTGGCCGTGCCGGTGGACATCTTCACGCTTTCAGGTGGTGATGGATATGTTCTGACCACTGCGTTCCCGGTATTTCCGGTGAGGTGGCCCGCCGGTCCGGAACCCACGCATTCCGAATGCGGACGACCCGCCGGGAAATCGCGGGTGCGCGGCGGTCAGGCGGGCGCGGGTGTGGGCCAGTAGTGGCCGATGTAGCGGTCGAGCATGTCCTCCACGTACCCCGGCTCGCGCACCCGGCCCAGGGCGGGGACCAGGTCGCACAGCTTGTCCACCGACACGAGGGTGCGCACGGGCGGCACCCGCACGACCTGGTAGACCGGGGTGGCGCCCATCCGGTGGGCCATGGCGCGCGCCAGGTCGGCCACCGGCCGGGGGGTGCCCGAGGCGACGTTGACGACCTCGTCGCGCACGCCGAGGTCGAGCAGCGCGTCCACGGCGTGCACGACGTCGAGCACGTCCACCAGGTCGCGGTAGGTGCCCTCGTGGAGCTTGACGGTGCCGGAACCGATCTGCTTGACGAAATTGGGCAGCAGTTGGTGCTCGCGCTGCCAGCGGCCGATGGCGTGGCTCATGCGCAGGACCAGCCACGGCACGCCGGAGTCGCGCACGAGGGCTTCCATGCGGCGTTTGTGGTTGCCGTAGGGGGAATCGGTGGTGGTGGGCACGTCCTCCGGCGCGGGGTGGGTGGTCGTGGTGCCGTACATGGCGTGCGAGGCGCTGGAGAAGAACACCAGGGTCGAGCCCGCGCGGCGGCAGCGGTCGAGGGCGTCGAGGACCAGGTCCGCCTCCCGGGAGAACATCTCGCGGGACAGGACGCTGGTGCTGGACACCCCCGCGGCCAGCACCAGGGCGTGCGGGTGGCGGTGGGCCACGCCGGACAGGTTGCGCGCCACGAAACCGCGGCCGACGATCTCCATCAGGGTCCACTCCTGGCGGTGGCGGGCAGGTGGGCCTCCAGGGCGTCGGCGGCGGCTCCCGTGCCGCCCGCGGCGCGGGTCCGCTCGCGCAGGGCGCGCGTCGCGGTGGTCGTGGTCGGGTCCGCCAGCAGGGCCGCCACGGCGGAGCGCAGGCGGGCGCCGGTGGCCTCCCCGCCCGCGAGCACGGTGCCCGCGCCGAGCGCGGCGGCGCGGCGGGACAGCAGCAGGGACTCGGACATGTGCGGCACGGCGACCACGGGCACCCCGGTCAGCAGCGCCATCATCAGGCTGTTGAGCCCGCCGGCGGTGACGAAGGCCGCGGCGTGCTCCAGCACCGCCAGCTGCGGCACCCACGCGTGCGCCTCCACATTGGGCGGCAGCTCGCCCAGCGCCTCCGGCGCGACCCCGCCGCCGAGGGCGAGCACCACGTGCCAGGGCGCGTCGGCGACCGCGTCGGCGCACTCGCGGAAGAGCCCGGGATCGCCGTTGACCGTGGTGCCCATGGACACCAGCACCACGGGCCGGTCGTCCGGTGGCTCCCAGCGGCCCTCCAGGTCGTCGTCCCCCAGGCAGGGGCCCACGAACGCGGTGCGCTCGTCGAAGGTGTCTGCGGCGATCTGGAACACCCGGGGCACGTAGACCAGCGCGCGGTCGGCCGCCCAGCCGACCAGCGCCTCGGGGGTGTCGGGCAGGCCGCGTTCGGCGGCGAACGCGGCGGCGAGCCTGCGGCGCTCCACCAGCGCCGGGTGGCCGCGCCGGACACCGCCTGCCTTGAGCAGCGCGTCGAGCTGGGAGTAGTAGCGGTTGGAGGCCATGGACGGCGTCGACTGCACGGCCGGGCAGCCCCAGGCGTGCTCCAGGGCGCGGCCGAGCGGGGCCAGCGACATGTCGTGCACCACGAGGTCGGGCCGGTCCCCGGCGAACGCCCGCTCCGCGCACGCGGTGAGGTGGGCGCTCTCGACGAAGAACAGCACGGTCGACCAGGCCAGCGCGTTGGCGTCCTGGTCGGCGTTGGCCGCCTGGCCTGGTCCCAACCACTCGGCCATCCGGGTCTCGTAGGGCACGACGGTCGCGCCGGTGGCGGCGGCGGCCCCGGCGAAGCCCGGGGTGGCGGCGAAGCTCACCCGGTGCCCGCGGCGGACCAGCTCGGCGGCCACGGCCAGCGGCGGTCTCATGTGGCCGTGGGCCGGGATGGAGAAGAACGCGATGTGTGCCACGGCCGGGCGCCTCCCACGACTTCGACGACGCGCCCCAGCCTAGGAGCTCCGATCTCGGGATTTCCCTAGTGCGCGAGCAGCGATCCTCAGGGGCACGCCCCCCGAGGAGGAACCGTGCACCCAGTCGTCGAACCCGGTCAGCTGCGCCGGGCCGACCCGAGCCGGTCCTCCCGGCTGGAGCGGTCCCTGCGGGCCCGCGAGGGCGGGGTGCTCGACGACGCCGGGTTCCGCGCGTGGCTGGCCGACCGCAGGCGCGCGCAGTGCCAGGAGGTGCGGCGGGTGCCGCTGACGTCGATGGACCGGTGGGGCTTCGCCCACGAGACCGGCAACCTCGGGCACGTCAGCGGTCGGTTCTTCACCGTGGAGGGCATCCACGTCACCACGGACTGCGGCCCGGTCCGCGAGTGGGCGCAGCCGATCATCAACCAGCCCGAGATCGGCATCCTCGGCATCGCCGTGCGCGAGATCGACGGCGTGCTGCACTGCCTGGTGCAGGCCAAGTACGAGCCGGGCAACGTCAACGGCGTGCAGTTGTCGCCGACCGTGCAGGCCACCCGCAGCAACTACACGCGCGTGCACGGCGGGGCGGAGGTGCCCTACCTGCCGCTGTTCCGCGAGGCCGAGCCGTCGCGCGTGCTGGCCGACGTGCTCCAGTCCGAGCAGGGCGCGTGGTTCTACCGCAAGCGCAACCGCAACATGGTCGTGGAGGTCGGCGACGACGTCGAGGCGGGCGAGGACTTCTGCTGGCTGACCCTCGGGCAGCTGCTGGACCTGCTGCGCGAGGACGACCTGGTCAGCATGGACGCGCGCACCGTGCTGTCGTGCCTGCCCTACGGCGGCGGCGAGGGCGAGGGTCCCACCCCGTTCGCCGAGGCGCTGCGCCGCTCGCGCCGCGCCGAGGAGGGCGGCCTGCACACCACCACCGAGGTGCTGAGCTGGATCACCGGCATGCACGCCCGGCACGAACTGCTCGCGCGCCGCATCCCGCTGTGCGCGGTGGCGGACTGGAAGCGCACCGACTACGAGATCGCGCACGTGGAGGGCCGCTACTTCAAGGTCGTCGCGGTCGACGTGGTGGCCAACAGCCGCGAGGTGTCGTCCTGGCAGCAGCCGCTGCTGGAACCGGTCGGCACCGGGATCGCGGCGCTGCTGGTGCGCGAGTTCCACGGCGTGCTGCACGTGCTGGTCAACGCGCACGTCGAACCCGGCTACCTGGACACGGTGGAGCTGGCGCCGACCGTGCAGGCCACCCCGGCGAACTACGCCCACGTGCCGGCCGGGCACCGACCGCGCTTCCTGGACCTGGTGCTCGACCCGGACCCGGCGAAGGTCCGCTTCGACACCGTGCTGTCCGAGGAGGGCGGCCGGTTCCTGCACGCCCGCACCCGCTACCTGGTGGTGGAGGACGAGTCGGTGCCCGCGCAGGCCCCGCCGGGCTTCCACTGGCTGACCGCGCACCAGCTCGCCGAGCTGCTCCAGCACAGCCACTACATCAACGTGCAGGCCAGGACGCTGTTCGCGTGCCTGCTAGCCGCCTGAAAGGGGAACCGGTGTCCGGAACCACCCACTACGTCTGGGGTTACCTGCGTGAGTACGAGGCCGAGCGGGAGGACCTGCTGGCCGCCGTGGACGCCGTCTTCGGCTCCGGGCAGCTCGTGCTGGGCCCGGCGGTCGCCGGGTTCGAGGAGGCGTTCGCCGCCTGGCACGGCGTCGCGCACTGCGTCGGCGTCGACAACGGCACCAACGCGCTCGTGCTGGGCCTGCGCGCGCTGGGCATCGGCGCGGGCGACGAGGTGATCACCGTGTCGAACACCGCCGCGCCGACCGTCGTGGCGATCGACGCCGTGGGCGCGACCCCGGTGTTCGTCGACGTGCACGAGGACACGTACCTGATGGACGTGGACCAGGTGGAGGCGGCCATCACGCCGCGCACCCGCGCGCTGCTGCCGGTGCACCTGTACGGCCAGTGCGTGGACCTGGAGGCGCTGACCGCGATCGCGGACCGGCACGGCCTGCCGATCCTGGAGGACTGCGCGCAGGCGCACGGGGCGCGGCGCAACGGGGTGCTCGCGGGCGCCACGGGCCGCGCGGCGGCGTTCTCCTTCTACCCCACCAAGGTGCTGGGCGCCTACGGCGACGCGGGCGCCACGATCACCTCGGACCCGCAGGTCGACGCGAACCTGCGCCGGCTGCGCTACTACGGCATGGAGAAGGTCTACCACGTCGTCTCCACGCCCGGGTACAACAGCAGGCTCGACGAGGTGCAGGCGGCGATCCTGACCCGCAAGCTGACCCGCCTGGACGCCTACGTGGCCGGCCGCCGCGCCGTCGCCGCCCGCTACGCCGAGGCGCTGGGGGGCACCGGGCTCGTGCTGCCCGCCCTCGCGCCGGGCAACGACCACGTCTACTACGTCTACGTGGTGCGGCACCCGCTGCGGGAGAAGATCATGGAGGGGATGCGGGAGCACGGCGTGCAGCTCAACATCAGCTACCCGTGGCCGGTGCACCGGCAGCGGGGCTTCACCCACCTCGGGCTGGGCGAGGGCTCGCTGCCGGTGACCGAGCGGCTGGCCGAGGAGATCTTCTCGCTGCCCATGTACCCCTCGCTGCCCACCGGGGAGCAGGACCACGTGATCGAGTCCCTGCTCGACGTGCTCGACCGGCTCTGAGCGGTGCGGAACGGGGGTCGGGAGCGGATCACCGCTCCCGACCCCCGTTCCGCGGGGGAGGGTGGCTCAGGCGTCGTCGCGGCGCAGCGTCCGCGCGCCCCACCACACCGACGCCGCCGCCATCACGACCAGCAGCACCATGCCGGTGGACAGCGCGGAGAAGGCGAGGTCGCCGCGGAACCCGGCCCGGCCCGCGTCCACCACGTGCGTGAGCGGGTTGAGCCGGGAGAGGGTGTAGAGCCACTGCGGCGCCAGGCCGGTGGTGATGGGGATGAGCATCCCGGAGAGCAGCAGCAGCGGCATCAGCACCGTGTTGATCAGCCCGAGGAACGCCTCCTCGTTGCGCAGCACCAGCGCCAGCGCCTGCGAGGCCGACGCCAGGGCCACCGACAGCAGCGCCGCGACCAGCAGGATCATCCCGACGCCGACCGGGGTGGCGGTCAGGTCGAACAGCAGCACCGCGATGCCGATGATCAGCAGCGACTGCACGACCGTGTGCACGGTGTTGGTCAGCGTCCGGCCCAGCAGCAGCGCGACCGCGCTCGCCGGCGTCACGCGCAACCGCTCCAGCAGGCCGTTCTGCCGGTCCGACAGCAGCGTGAACCCGGCGAAGGAGGCGCTGAACAGCGCCAGCTGGATGATCAGGGCCGGGGTGAACACGGTCCAGCTGTCGCCGGGCGGGAACCCCGGCATCGCCCCGACGAGCTTCTCCATCAGGGGTCCGAACAGCAGCAGGAAGAACAGCGGCTGGGTCATGGCCACGGCCATCAGGCCCGGGTTCCGCAGGGACGGCAGCAGCTCCATGCGGAACAGCAGCCCGGTGTCACGCAACACTGTCGGCCTCCTCGGTCGGCGCCGTCCCGCCGGCCTCGCCCGCCTCGCGCAGGGCGCGGCCGGTGAGGTCGAGGAACACGTCGTCGAGCGTGGGCCGGTGCATCTGCACGGACCTCAGCGGCACGCGCGCCGCGTCCAGCGCCCGCAGCACGGTGGGCAGCGCGGTCCCGCCGTCGCGGACCCGGCAGCGGACGCCGTCGGCGCCGGCGTGGACCTCGCCCACGTCGGGCAGCGCCCGGAGGCAGCGCACCGCGTCGTCCACCCGGTCCACGCCGAGCAGCAGGGTGTCGCCGCCCAGGGCGCGCTTGAGCTCGTCGGGCGACCCGGAGGCGACCACCCGGCCCCGGTCGACCACCAGCACGCGGTCGGCCAGCGAGTCGGCCTCGTCCAGGTAGTGCGTGGTCACCACGACGGTGATGCCGCGCTCCTCGCGCAGCCGGCGGATGTGCTGCCACAGGTTGGCCCGGCTCTGCGGGTCCAGGCTGGTGGTGGGCTCGTCGAGGAACACCAGCCGCGGTTCGTGGATCAGCCCGAGCGCGAGGTCCAGGCGGCGGCGCTGCCCGCCCGACAGCGTTTTGCCCACCCGGCCCCCCAGGCCGTTGAGGTCCAGCTCGGCGGCCAGCCGCTCCGCGCGCCGCCGGGCCTCGGCCTTGGCCAGGCCGTGGATGCGGCCCTGGAGCACCAGGTCCTCCAGCACCCGGCAGTCGGGGGCCGACCCGCCGTGCTGGGCGACGTAGCCGATGCGGCGGCGCACCCCGGTGGGGTCGGCCACCAGGTCGCACCCGGCGATCCGCGCGGCGCCGGCGCTGGGCCGCAGCAGGGTGGTCAGCATCCGCAGGGTCGTGGTCTTGCCCGCGCCGTTGGGGCCGAGCAGGGCGACGATCTCCCCGGCGGCCACGTCGAGGTCCACGCCGCGCACGGCGTGCACGACGCCGCGCCGCGTGGCGTAGTCGCGGGTCAACCCGCGCGCGCTGATCACCGGACCGCCGCCGTCATCAGCTCGGGCGCGTACAGGGCCATCGTCGCCGGCGGCGGCTGCGGCGCGGGCACCAGGTGCAGGCGCTGCACCTCCCCGGCGCCGTCGCCGTCCCGGTCCCCGGCGCCGTCGCCGTCCCCGGTGGTGTCCGCGTCGATTTCCGCGCCGATCTCCGCGCGGCACGGGCACGGGTCGTCGGTGTAGCCGGAGAACCGGTAGGCCACCTCCATCACCCGGTTGCGGTCGGTGCGCCGGAAGTCGGCGACCAGGTGCACCCGCGCCCGGTACGCCTGGTCGGCCAGCCAGGTCAGGATCACCGCGCCCGCCCCGAACGCGACCACCCGGCACGAGGTGGCCAGCAGCTTGAGCCGCCACACCCGGTCGTGCTTCTCGACCAGCACCACGCCGATCGCGCCGTGCGCGCCGAACCGGTCGTCCATCGTGGCCACCAGCACCTCGTGCGCGGGGTCGTCGAGCAGCTCGCGCAGCGCGGCGTCCGGGTAGTGGACGCCGGTGGCGTTCATCTGGCTGGTGCGCAGGGTCAGCTCGGCGACGCGGGTCAGGTCGTCCGGTCCGGCGCGGCGGATGCCCAGGCGCATCTCCAGCGAGCGCAGGAAGTCCTGGTCGGCGCCCGCGAACTCCTCCTTGGCGTGGGTCCGCTGCCGCCCCGCCTGGTACCTGGCGCGGCGGCGGCGCGAGTCCTCGGTGACCGCCTCGGGGGTGAAGTCGGGCAGGTCGAGCAGGCCGGGCACGTCCTCGTGGGTGAGGCAGCGCACCTCGGGCAGGTGGTGGGCGACCTCGGCGCGCTCGGCCGGCTGGTCGTCGACGAACGCGATCGTGCCGAGCGCGAAGCCCAGCTCCTCCGCGATGTCCCGCACCGCGGCCGACTTCGGGCCCCAGCCGATGCGCGCGGCCACGAAGTACCCGGCGACGCCGAGCGCCTCCAGCCGCGCCCAGGCGTGGTCGTGGTCGTTGCGGCTGGCCACGGCCTGGAGCACGCCGCGCTCGTCGAGGGCGGTGACGGTGCGCAGCACGTCCTCGCGCAGCACACCACCGCCGTCCTCCAGCAGGGTGCCCTGCCACAGCGTGTTGTCCAGGTCCCACACCAGGCACTTGACCAGCGCGGTCGATCGGTCCACCGGAGTCCTCCCGGGAGGGTCAGCGCGCCGCGGCGACGGCGTGGCGCGCGAGGATGAGCTGGCAGATCTCGCTGGTGCCCTCGATGATCTCCATGAGCTTGGCGTCGCGGTGCGCCCGCGCCACCGGGTGCCCGTCGTGGGCCGCCGCGGAGCCGAGCACCTGCACGGCCGAGGCGGCGCCGCGCGCGGCCAGCGTCGCGGCGGTGTGCTTGGCCAGCACCGCCGCCACCACCTGGTCGGGGGAGGCGGCGTCCACCGCGTCGGCGGCGTGCTCGCAGGCGCGCGTCGCCGACCGCTCGGCCACCAGCAGCTCGGCCAGGTGCCGGGCGACCAGCTGGTGCTCGGCCAGCGGCACGCCGAACTGCTCGCGGACGGCCGCGTGCCGGGACGCCTCGGTCAGGCAGGCGCGCAGGATGCCGACGCAGCCCCACGCCACCGACATCCGGCCGTGCTGGAGGGCGGCCGTGACCAGCAGCGGCAGCGGTTGCCCGCCGCCGCCCAGCACGGCCGAGGCGGGCAGCCGCACGCCGTCCAGGCGCACGTCGGCGTGCCCGGCGGCCCGGCACCCGCTCGGCGCGGCCACCGGGGTGATCACCACGCCGGGCGCGTCGGCGGGCACCACGACCGCCGACGCGCCGTCGTCCTGGCGGGCGACCACGACGACCAGGTCGGCGTAGGAGGCGGCGGTGATCCACGTCTTGTGGCCGGTGAGCACGACCTCGTCGCCGTCGCGGCGCACCTCGGTGGTCATCGCGGACAGGTCGCTGCCCGCCCCCGGCTCGCTGAACGCGGCGGCGGCGAGCGCGCCCGAGACGAGCCGGGGCAGGTGCTCGCGCCGCTGCTCGGCGTCGCCGAGGCGGGCGATGGTGCCGGCGGCCATCGACTGCGAGGTCAGCACGCTGCGCACGGAGCTGCACCGGCTGCCCAGGTGGGCGGTGAACTCGCCGGTCCACCGGCTGTCCCGGCCCAGCCCGCCGTGGCGGGCGTCCACCCCGGGGCACAGCAGCCCCGCCCCGCCCAGCGCGCGCAGCACCTCCCGCGGCACCGCGCCCGCCAGGTCCCAGTCGCCCGCGTGCGGGGCGACCAGGTCGTCCACCAGCGCGCGCGGGTCGGCCGGCTCAGGCACCGGCCCGCAGCCGGGTGACCAGCCCGGTCATCCGGTCGACCGTGCGGAAGTGGTCCAACCGCAGGTCCGAGCCGGTGATGGCGATGTCGAAGGTCTGTTCCAGGTGGACGATCAGCTCCATGGCGAAGATCGACGACACCAGGCCGGAGGCGAACAGGTCCTGGTCCGGCGGCACGTCGACCTTGGTGCGCTCCGCGAGGAACGCGGTGATGGGTCCGGCGATGTCCGCCGAGATCGGTTCGACCGTCACGACAGCACCTTCCTGTAGTCGTGGAAGCCCTGGCCGCTCTTGCGCCCCAGGTGACCCGCGGCGACCTTGGCCAGCAGCAGCTCGCACGGCGCGTGCGAGGCGATCCCGGTGCGGTCGGCCAGCGCGCGCAGCGCGTCGGCGAGGTTGTCCAGGCCGATGAGGTCCCCGGTGAGCAGGGGACCGGTGGGGTGGCCCAGGCAGCCGCGCATCAGCTCGTCGACCTGCTCGGCGGTCGCGGTGCCCTCCTGCACGACCCGCGCCGCGTCGTTGATCATCGGGTGCAGCAGCCGGCTGGTGACGAAGCCGGGCGCGTCGCGGACCACGACCGCCTTGCGCCCCAGGCGCTCCAGCAGGGCCAGCACGGCGTCCAGGGCGGGCCGGCCGGTGCGGTCCCCGCGCACCACCTCGGCGGTGCCGATGAGCCAGGTGGGGTTCATGAAGTGCACGCCGACCAGGTCGGCCGGGTCGGTGACGGCCCGCGCCAGCTCGTCGATGGGGATGCCGGAGGTGTTGGACACCAGCGGCGTGCCCGGCGCGACGATCCCGCACAGCCCGGCCAGCAGCTCGGCCTTGGCGTGCGCGTCCTCGACGATCGCCTCGATCACCAGCTCGGCGCCCGCGGCGGCCGACGGGTCGGTGGCGGTGGTCAGCCCACCGGGTGCCACGTCGGGGAACGAGCCCAGGAGCGCGCCGTGGCGCAGGTGGCCGCGCACGCGCGTCGCGGCGTCGTCCACCGTCGCCCGGTCCAGGTCGACCAGGGTCACCGGCACCCCGTGCCCGAGCGCCAGCGCCGCGATGCCGGCCCCCATCGTGCCCGCGCCGAAGATCGCGATCACGCGGCGGCCCCGGTGCCGGCCAGGTACTTCTCCACCACGTCGGCGGCGGTCGCCAGGCCCGTCTCGCCCGCCATCGCCTCGCCCAGCCGGGCCGAGCGCTCGCGCATCCGGTCGTCGGCGACCGCCTCGGCCACCGCGGCGACCAGGCCGTCACGGGTCAGGCGGTGCAGCGGCAGGGGAGCGGGGCCGACCCCCAGCCCGTGCATGCGCCGCGCCCAGAACGGGTTGTCGAACACCGCCGGGATCGTGACCTGCGGGATGCCCGCGCGCAGCGCCGAGCCGGCCGTGCCGCAGCCGCCGTGGTGCACCAGCGCCGCGCAGCGCGGCATCAGCCAGTTGTAGTCGACCTCGGTCGCCCGGAACACGTCGTCGGGCAGCGCGCGGTCGTTGCCGCCGACCACCACCAGCGGCCGACCCGCGCCGCGGGCCGCGTCGACGGCCCAGTCCACGGTGCGGTCCGCGTCGTGCACCGGCCACGTGCTGCCCAGCGTGAGCAGGACGGGCGGGGCCTGCGCGACGAAGTCGGCCAGGTCGGCGGGCGGGGTCCACCACTCCCGGTCGTGGAACCAGTAGCCGGTGACGTGCGCCTGCCCGGGCCAGTCCGCGGGCCGGGGCACCACGACCTCGCTGAACGGGTAGAGCAGCGGCCGGTCACGGCCGATCTCGGCGAACCGCGACCTGCCCTTCAGGGCCGCGCCGCCGACGCGCTCGACGTACTTGTTGGCCATCCAGCTCATCGAGGTCCACTGGAACGTGTCGAAGAACCAGTGGGTGAGCCTGTTGTAGCCGCCGCCCCACGGGCGCGGCCGGGCCTGGTAGGCGGGGAAGTCACGGGTGGGGGTCATGGGTATCCAGGACACCGAGCACCACGGCCGGTCGGGGTCGGTGAACCCGGCGATGTGCGTCAACGGGGCCGTCACCACGAGGTCGGCGTCGGCGCTCGCGGCGCGCATCCCCTCGAACATCGTCACCACCTCGTCGTCGGTGGGCGGCTGCACCGACCGCACGGTGCGCACGAACGACGGCCCCTTGCGCAGCGCGGCGTTCATCCGGGGCTGGCTGAACAGGTCCGGGCGCATCCCCGGCGGCGGCTCGACGGCCCGGAAGTCGAGGCCGGCGTCCTCGACCAGGCCGCGGAACGCCGGCGCGGTGCCGATCCGCACGTCGTGGCCGCGCCCGCGCAGGGTCCGACCGAGGGCGACCAGCGGCTGCACGTCGCCGCGGGTGCCGAACGTCAGCATCGTGATCCTCATGGGCACCTTCGCCTGGGAGTGGGTGTGCCTGGACTGCCGAGCGTGACGATAGGGCCGGATGTCTGGGGAAAGCCCCAGAAAGGCGCGCCCCGCGCCGGCCGCGCGGCACCGAGACTGGGGAGGGCATCGACGACCCACCGCGACCGTCGGCCCGGCCGGGCCCGCGATCGCCGCGCGCACCAGCGGGAGCCAGTCGTGACCCCAGCACCAGCACCCACACCGGACCGCGCCCGCACCGCCGTCGCGGTGATCGGCCTGTCCTGCCGGTTGCCCTCGGCGCCCGACCCCGAGGCGTTCTGGCGGCTGCTGCGGTCCGGGACCGACGCCGTCGCCACCGTGCCCGGTCGCGGCACGGGCGGGTTCCTGCCCGCGGTGGACGCCTTCGACGCGGGGTTCTTCGGCGTCTCCCCGCGCGAGGCGCGCGCGATGGACCCGCAGCACCGGCTGGCGCTGGAGCTGGGCTGGGAGGCGCTGGAGCACGCGGGCGTGCCCGCCGACGCGCTGCGCGGCACCGACACGGCGGTGTTCCTGGGCGCGATGACCGACGACTACGCCGTGCTCACCCGCACCGCGGGCGAGATCGGCCCGCACACCCTGACCGGGCTGAACCGGGCCTCCGCCGCGACCCGCCTGTCGCACCTGCTGGGGCTGCGCGGCCCCAGCATGGTCGTCGACACCGGGCAGTCCTCGTCGCTGGTGGCCGTGCACCTGGCGGTGGAGAGCCTGCGGCGCGGCGAGTCGGCGCTGGCGCTGGCCGGCGGCGTGCAGCTCAACCTGGCCGCCGACGGCACCGAGGTGGTCGAGCGGTTCGGCGCCCTCTCGCCCGACCACCGCTGCCACACCTTCGACGCCCGCGCCAACGGCTACGCGCGCGGCGAGGGCGGCGGCGTGGTGGTGCTGAAGGCGCTGTCCGCCGCGCTGGCCGACGGCGACGACGTGCTGGCCGTCATCGAGGGCTCGGCGGTGAACAACGACGGGCCGGCCGAGGGGTTGACCGTGCCCAGCGCGTCGGCGCAGGCCGAGCTGGTCCGGCTGGCGTGCCGCCGGGCCGGGATCGACCCGGCGCACGTCGGCCACGTGGAGCTGCACGGCACCGGCACCCGGGTGGGCGACCCGGTCGAGGCCGCGGCCCTGGGCGAGGTGTACGGGCGGGCGCGGGCGCGCGGGCCGCTGCTGGTGGGGTCGGTCAAGACGAACGTGGGCCACCTGGAGGGCGCGGCGGGCGTGGCCGGCCTGCTCAAGACGGTGCTGGGGCTGCGGCACGGCGTCGTGCCGCCGAGCCTGCACTTCACCGAGCCCAACCCGGACATCCGGTTCGACGAGTGGAACCTGGAGGTCGCGACCTCGGCGGTGCCGTGGCCGGCGGCGGCCGGCGGCGGGCTGCTGGCCGGCGTGTCGTCGTTCGGCGTGTCGGGCACGAACTGCCACCTGGTGCTCTCGGCCGGGCCGCGGGGCGCGCGGGAGGAGCGGGCGCCGGTCGACGCGCCGTTCTGGCTGCTGTCCGCGCGCGACCCGGCGGCGCTGCGGGCGCAGGCGGCGCGGTTGCTGCCGCACGTGGCCGCGCTGTTGCCCGCCGACGTCGGGCACACCCTGGCGACGCGCCGGGCCCTGCTGCCGCACCGGGCCGCCGTGGCGGGGCCCGATTTCGCGGCCGGTCTGGCGGCGGTCGCGGCCGGCGAGCCCGCCGTGGGCGTCGTGCGCGGCTCGGCGGTGGCCGGCGGGCCGGTGTTCGTGTTCCCCGGGCAGGGGTCGCAGTGGGCGGGGATGGGCGCGCGGCTGCTGGAGGGGTCGCCGGTGTTCGCCGCCGAGCTGGCCCGGTGCGACGAGGCGCTGTCGGCGTTCGTGGACTTCTCCGCCGCCGCCGTGCTGCGGGAGGACGCGGGCGCGCCCCCGTTGAGCCGGGTGGACGTCGTGCAACCCGTGCTGTGGGCGGTGATGGTGTCGCTGGCGGCGGTGTGGAGGTCCCGCGGGGTGGAGCCCGCCGCGGTCGTCGGGCACTCGCAGGGCGAGGTGGCCGCCGCGTGCGTCGCGGGCGCGCTGTCGCTGGAGGACGGCGCGCGGGTGGTGGCCCTGCGCAGCGCGGTGATCGCGGAGGAGCTGGCCGGCAGCGGCGGGATGGTGTCCGTCGCGCTGCCCGAGGACGAGGTGCGGGCGGGGCTCGCGCCGTGGGCCGGGCGGCTGGAGGTGGCGGCGGTCAACGGGCCGGAGTCGCTCGTGGTCACCGGCGAGGCCGGCGCGGTGGGGGAGTTCGTCGAGCGGTGGGGGTCCACCGGGCGGGTGCGCCGGATCGACGTCGACTACGCGTCGCACTCACCGGCGGTCGAGCGGGTGCGGGACCGGCTGGTCGGGCTGCTGGGCCCGGTGCGCCCCCGGACGTCCCGCGTGCCGTTCTTCTCGACGGTGACCGGCGGTGAGCTGGACACGTCCTCGCTGGACGCCGGGTACTGGTACCGGAACCTGCGGCACGCGGTCGAGTTCCGGGCGGTGGTGGACGGGCTGATCGTCGCCGGCCACGGCTTGTTCGTGGAGGTCGGCCCGCACCCGGTGCTGGCGGGCGGCGTCCGCGACACGGCGGGCGACCGGCCGGTGGCGGTGGTGGGCACGTTGCGGCGCGGCGAGGGCGGTCCGGAGCGGGTGCTGGCGGCGCTGGCGGAGGTGGCCGCGCACGGCGGTCCCGTCGACCTCGGGGCCCTCTACCCGGGCGGGCGGCACGTGCCGCTGCCGACCTACGCGTTCCAGCGGGAGCGGTACTGGATCGGCGAGGAGGTCGGGCCGGACCCGGAGGTCGTCGCCCGGCGGTTCGAGCCCGCGGCGGCGCTGCGGACCGTGCGCGGCGAGTGCGCGGTGGTGCTGGGGGCGCGCGACCCGGACCGGGTGCTCGTGGACGAACCGCTGCGGGCCCAGGGCTTCGACTCCACGATGGTGGTGGAGCTGGCGGCCCGGTTGCGCGCGGCGACCGGTGTCGAGGTGACGGCCGCGGTGGTCTACGACCACCCGACGCCCCGCAGGCTCGCCGCCCACCTGGCGGCCACGGCGGGGCCGACCGCGGGGCCGATCGCGGGTTCGACGGCGGAGGTGATCGCCCCGCTTTTCGACGCTGCCGAGACCGAGGCCAAGGCCGGAATCGGCGCCGGCGCCGGCGCTGGGGCTGGGGCTGGGGCTGGGGCTGGGGTTGGGGTTGGGGCCGAAACCAGGGCCGGGGCCACCGCTGACGAGCCGATCGCGATCGTCGGCATGGCGTGTCGGCTGCCCGGCGGCGTGGACTCGCCCGAGGCGCTGTGGCGGCTCGTGGCCGACGGCGTGGACGCGGTGTCGCCGATGCCCGCCGACCGGGGCTGGAGCCCGGCGGTGACGGGCACGGGCCGCGGCGGGGGTTTCCTGCCCGACGTGGCCGGGTTCGACGCGGAGTTCTTCGGCATCTCGCCGCGCGAGGCGTCGGCCATGGACCCGCAGCAGCGGTTGGCGCTCGAAGTCGCCTGGGAGGCCGTCGAACGCGCCCGGCTCGCGCCGACCGCGCTGCGGGGCACCCGCACCGGCGTGTTCCTCGGTTCGATGGCGCAGGACTACGGGCCGCCGCTGCACCGCACCTCCGGCGGCACCGAGGGGTTCGCGCTCACCGGCACCACCCCGAGCGTGCTGTCCGGTCGGATCGCCTACGTCCTGGGCCTGGCCGGCCCGGCGCTGACCGTCGACACGGCGTGCTCCTCGTCCCTGGTCGCGCTGCACCTCGCCGCCCAGGCGCTGCGGGCGGGGGACTGCGACCTGGCCTTGGCGGGCGGTGTCACGGTGATGTCCGAGCCCGGCCTGTTCGTGGAGTTCGCCAAGCAGGACGGGCTGTCACCGGACGGCCGGTGCAGGGCGTTCGCCGAGGGCGCCGACGGCACCGGGTGGGCCGAGGGCGTCGGCGTGCTGGTGGTCGCGAGGCTGTCCGAGGCACGCCGGCGCGGCCTGCCGGTGCGGGCGGTGCTGCGCGGGAGCGCGGTGAACTCCGACGGCGCGTCCAACGGGCTGACCGCCCCCAGCGGCGCGGCGCAGCGCGAGGTGATCGGCGCGGCCCTGCGCCGGGCCGGGCTCGCCCCGGCGGACGTGGACGTGGTCGAGGCGCACGGCACGGGCACCCGGCTCGGCGACCCGATCGAGGCGGGCGCGCTGCTCGCCGCCTACGGGCAGGACCGGCCGTCGCCGCTGCTGGTGGGCTCGCTCAAGTCGAACATCGGCCACACCCAGGCCGCGGCCGGCGTGGCCGGGGTGATCAAGCTGGTGCAGGCGATGCGCCACGGCTCCGTGCCCGCGACGCTGCACGTGGACGCGCCGTCGTCCCGGGTGGACTGGTCGGCCGGCGCGGTGGAGCTGGTCACCTCGCCCCGGCCGTGGCCGCGAGGCGATCGGCCCCGGCGCGGCGCGGTGTCCTCGTTCGGCATCAGCGGCACCAACGCGCACGTCGTGCTGGAGGAGGGTGACGTCGAGGACGTGCCGCCGGCCGGGGCCACCGACCGGGTGGTGCCGTGGGTGCTGTCCGCGCGCGGTGCCGAGGCGCTGCGCGGGCAGGCCCGGCTGCTGTCCGGTGTGGACGGTCGAGCGGTCGACGTGGCGGTGTCGCTGGCCACCACGCGCGCCCACCTGGGGCACCGGGCGGCGGTCGTGGCCGAGGACCGCGCGACCGCGCTGGCGGCGCTGGCGGCGGGCGGGTCGGCCGAGGGCGTGCTGGTCGACACCGCCGTGCCCGTGCCCGTGACCGCGTTCCTGTTCGCCGGGCAGGGCGCGCAGCGGCTCGGCGCGGGAGCCGGGCTGGCCGCCGCGCACCCGGTGTTCGCCGACGCGCTGGACGAGGTGTGCGCCTTGCTCGACCCGCGCCTGCCGCGCCCGCTGCGCGATGTGCTGTTCGGCGCGGACGCGGACGCCCTGGACGACACCGGCTTCGCCCAGCCCGCCCTGTTCGCGCTCGGCGTCGCGCTGGCCCGCCTGCTGGACTCGTGGGGCGTGCGGCCGGACGCGGTGGTCGGCCACTCGGTCGGCGAGGTCGCCGCCGCGCACGTCGCGGGCGTGCTGTCGCTGCCCGACGCGTGCGCCCTGGTCGCCGCGCGGGGCTCGCTGATGGCCGCGCTGCCGCCCGGCGGGGCGATGGTCGCGGTGCGGTCCGGGGTGGACGACGTGCGGCCGGTCCTGGGGCACGGGCTGGTGGTCGCCGCGGTCAACGGGCCGCGCTCGGTGGTGCTGTCCGGCGAGGCCGACGCGGTGGTCCGGGCCGCCGCGGACCTCACCGCGCGCGGCCACCGGGCCCGCGTGCTGCGGGTCAGCCACGCCTTCCACTCGCCGCTGGTGGACCCGGTGCTCGACCGGTTCCGCGAGGTCGTCGCCGGGCTCACCCCGCGCCCGCCGCGCGTGCCGCTGATCTCCACCCTGACCGGCGGGCGCGTCGACGCCACCGACCACGAGCACTGGGTGCGGCAGGTCCGCGAGCCCGTGCTGTTCGCCGACGCCGTCCGCGCGCTGGCCGACCTGGACGTCACGATCGCCCTGGACACCGGCCCGGACGGCTCGCTCGCCGCGATGGCGCAGGAGGCCGTCGCGGGCTCCCGCGCCGACGGGCTGGTGTGCGCGCCGGGCCTGCGCGCCGGCCGCGACGAGGACCACGCGCTCGTCGAGGCGCTCTCCCGGCTGCACGTCCACGGCGTCCCGGTGGACTGGCGGGCGTTCTGCGCCGGCACCGGCGGGCGCGTGGTCGACCTGCCGACCTACCCGTTCCGGCACGAGCGGTTCTGGTCGCCCGCCCCGGCCGCCGAGGTGTCCGCGGTGGGCCTGCGGGCGCCCGGCCACCCGCTGCTCGGCGCGGCCACCGAGCTGCCCGGCACGGGCGGCGCGGTGCTCACCGGCCGGTTGTCCGCGCACGCGCAGCCGTGGCTGGCCGAGCACGTGGTGGGCGGCGCGGTGCTGCTGCCCGGCGCGGCGCTGGCCGAGCTGGCGGTGCGCGCCGCCGACGAGGTGGGCGCGCCCGCGGTGGACGAGCTGACCCTGGAGTCCCCGCTGGTGCTGGCCGAGGACCCGGTGACCGTGCAGGTCGTCGTGGACGGGCCGGACGAGGCCGGGCGGCGGGCGCTGGTGGTGCACGGCCGGGTGGGCGAGCACGGGCCGTGGACCCGGCACGCCCGCGGCGTGCTGGCCTCGACCGCCGCGCCCGTGCCGGACCTGGCGGGCGCGTGGCCGCCGCCGGGCGCGCGGCCCGTGCCGCTGGAGGACTTCTACGAGCGCCTGGCCGCCGACGGGTTCGCCTACGGCCCGGCCTTCCGCGGCCTGCGCGCGGCGTGGCGGCGGGGCGAGGAGGTGTTCGCCGAGGTGGCGGGCGCGGGCGAGGCGGTCGGTGCCGACCGGTTCGCGCTGCACCCGGCCGTGCTCGACGCGGCCCTGCACGCCACCGCGCTGCTGGCCGACCCCGCCCGGCTGCCCGGCCTGCCCTTCGCCTGGACCGGTCTGCGCCTGCACGCCTCCGGCGCGACCGGGCTGCGCGTGCGGGTCACCGGCGTGGCGCCGGGCGAGGTGGAGCTGGTCCTGGCCGACGCCACCGGGGCGCCGGTGGCGGCCGTGGACCGGCTGGTGCTGCGGGCGGCGCCCGCGCGCGCCGCCCGACCGGGGCCGGAGGCGCTGTTGCGGTTGGACTGGACCCCCGCGCCCGCCCGCGCGCTGCCGCCCGACGCGGTGGTGGTGGGGGAGGACCGGTTCGGCCTGCCCGCCGCCGAGCGCTACCCGGACGTCGCCGCGCTGGTCAAGGCCGTCGCGGCGCGCGAGGTCGCGCCGGGCCTTGCGCTGCTGCCCGTGTCGGGCGACGAGGTCAACCGGGTGCTCGACGAGCTGCGGCTGTGGCGCGAGCACGCCCTGCCCTTCCCGCTGGCCGTGGTCACGCGGGGCGCGGTGGCCGTGGAGCCCGGCGAACCGGTGCGCGACCCCGACGCCGCCGCGGTGTGGGGGCTGGTGCGCGCGGCGCAGGCCGAGGACCCGGGCCGGCTGCTGCTGGTCGACGTCGACACCGGCCCGCCCCTGCTCACCGACGAGCCGCAGGCGGCGGTGCGCGCGGGCACGGCGAAGGTCGCCCGACTGGTGCGCTGCCGCCCCGACGACGCGCTCACCCCGCCGGAGGGGCCCTGGCGGCTGGACACCACCGCGCCCGGCACGCTGGACGCGCTGGTCCTGCGCGCCCTGGACACGCCCGCCTCGCCCGCGCCGGGCACCCCTGCGCCGGCCGCTCCCCCTGTGACCGTTCCCGCGCCGGGCACCCCCGCGGAGGCCGCTCCCGCGCCGGCCGCCCCCACGGCGGGCATCCCCACAGCGGACACCCCCACGGCGGACACCCCCACGGCGGACACCCCGGCGCCGGCCACCTCCACGGCGGTCACCCCCGTGGTGGCCGCCTCCACGGCAGCCGTCCCCACGGCGGAGCACCCCGCGCCGGGCACGGTCCGGGTCGGCGTGCGCGCGGCCGGCGTGAACTTCCGCGACGTGCTCACCGCGCTGGGCCGCTACCCCGGCGAGCCCGGACCGATGGGCATCGAGGGCGCGGGCGTGGTGCTCGCGGTCGGCGCGGGCGTGACCGACCTGGCCGTGGGCGACCGGGTGATGGGCCTGTTCGCGGGCTCGTTCGGCCCCGTCGCCGACACCCACCGCGACCTGCTCGCCCCGGTGCCCGACGACTGGTCGTGGGTGCGGGCGGCGGCGACCCCGGTCGTCTTCCTCACCGCCTACCACGCGCTGGTCGAGGTCGCGGGCGTGTGGGCCGGGCAGTCCGTGCTGGTGCACGCGGGCGCGGGTGGGGTCGGCACGGCCGCCGTCCAGTTGGCCCGCCACCTCGGCGCGGACGTGTTCGCCACCGCGAGCCCCGGCAAGTGGGGCGCGCTGCGGGCGCTCGGGCTGGCCGAGGACCGGATCGCCTCGTCCCGCACCCTGGAGTTCGCCGAGGCGTTCCGCGCCGCCACCGGCGGCCGGGGCGTGGACGTCGTGCTGAACTGCCTGGCCGGCGAGTTCACCGACGCCTCGCTGGACCTGGTCGCGCCCGGCGGGAAGTTCGTCGAGCTGGGCAAGACCGACCCGCGCGACCCGGACGGCGTGGACCACACCGCGTTCGACCTGCTGGAGCTGCCGCCCGCGCGGATCGCGCCCATGCTGACCGCCGTGACGGGGTTGTTCGCCGCCGGCGCGCTCGCGCCGCTGCCCGTCGCGGTGTGGGACGTGCGCCGCGCGCCCGAGGCGTTCCGGCACGTCAGCCGCGCCAAGCACATCGGCAAGGTGGTGCTCACCGTGCCCCGCGCGTGGGACCCCGACGGCGCCGCGCTGATCACCGGCGGGCTCGGCGGGCTGGGGCTGGCCCTGGCCCGGCACCTGGTCGCCGACCGCGGCGTCACCCGCCTGGTGCTGGTCGGGCGCGGCGGCGGCGCGGGCCGGGAGGACGAGCTGGCCGCGCTGCGCGGGCTGGGGGCCGAGGTCACCGCGGCGGCGTGCGACGTCGCCGACCCCGACGCCGTGGCCGACCTGGTCGCGGGCGTCCCGGGGCTCACCGCCGTGGTGCACGCGGCGGGTGTGCTGGACGACGGCCTGCTGGACGCGCTCACCCCGGACCGGCTGGCGGCCGTGCTGCGACCCAAGGTGGACGGCGCCCGCGCGCTGCGCGAGGCGACCCGGCACCTGGACCTGGCCGCGTTCGTGACCTACTCGTCGGTCGTGGGCACGCTCGGCGCGGCCGGGCAGTCCGCCTACGCCGCCGCGAACGCCCACCTCGACGCCCTGGTCGACCACTGGCACGCCGAGGGCCTGCCCGCCCGCTCGCTGGCCTGGGGCCCGTGGACGGCCGAGACGGGCATGACCGGCGGGCTCGCCGAGGCCGACCTGGCGCGGCTGACCCGCTACACCCCACCGCTGGCCCCCGCGCACGGCCTGGCCCTGTTCGACGCGGCGCTGGCGTGGACCGAGCCGACCGTGGTGGCGGCCCGGGTCGACGCCGACGCGCTCACCGCCGACGGCCCGACCGCGCTGCGCGGCCTGGGGCGCACCACCCGACCGCCGGCCGCCGCGCCCACCGGGTCGGGGGCGGCCGGGCGACTGGCCGCGCTGCCGGGACCGGACCGCGCGGACGCCGCGCTGGACCTGGTGCGCCGCGAGGCCGCGGTGGTGCTGGGCCTGCCCGGCCCCGAGCGGGTCGCGCCCGACCGGTCCTTCCGGGACACCGGGTTCGACTCGCTGACCGGACTGGAGCTGCGCAACCGGCTCACCGGGGCGACCGGCGCGCGGCTGGCGCCGACCGCCGTGTTCGACCACCCCACGCCCGCCGCGCTGGCGGGCCTGCTGCTGGCCGAACTCGGCCTCGCCGAGACCTCGGAGCGGGCCGCGGTCCTGGTCGAGCTGGACCGCCTGGACGCCCTGTGCGCCCAGGTCGACCCGGACGCCGAGCTGCGCCACCAGGTCGCGCTGCGGCTGGACGCGCTGCGCGGCCGGTGGGGTGCTCCCGCCGTGCGCGACGAGCTGGCCGACTTCGACTTCGACCTGGCCGGTGACGACGAGATGTTCGAGCTGCTGGACAACGAGCTGGGGTTGTCCTAGGCCGCCGCGACTCTAGGGATTTTCCGGCGATCACCCGTCGAGACTGGGCAGACGCGTACCCGTTCGTGTCGCCGTCGGCCGTCGAGATGGGTTGGGTTGAATGGGCAACGAAGACAGGCTCCGGGAGTACCTCCGCCGTGCGGGCGCCGATCTGCGGCGCAGCAAGCAGCGGGTGCGCGACCTGGAGGAGCGGGACAGCCAACCGCTCGCCGTCGTGGCCACCGCCTGCCGCTTCCCCGGCGGGGTGGAGGACCCGGAGGGCCTGTGGCGGCTGGTGGCGTCCGAGGTGGACGCCACCACGCCGTTCCCCACCGACCGCGGGTGGGACCTGGAGGCGTTGCGGGAGCTGTCGGCGACCGACCGCGGCGGGTTCCTGCACGACGCGGCGCGGTTCGACGCCGAGCTGTTCGGGATCTCGCCGCGCGAGGCGCTGGCGATGGACCCGCAGCAGCGGCTGCTGCTGGAGGTCGCCTGGGAGGCGGTCGAGCGGGCCGGCGTCGACCCGCTGTCGCTGCGCGGCAGCCGCACCGGCGTGTTCGTCGGCGGGTTCGCGCAGGACTACGCGGCGGCGGTGAGCGGTGACGCGGAGGACTTCCGGCTGACCGGCAACACCACCAGCGTGCTGTCCGGGCGGCTGGCGTACGTGCTGGGCCTGGAGGGGCCCGCGGTCACCGTGGACACGGCGTGCTCGTCCTCGCTGGTGGCGCTGCACTGGGCGGTGCGGTCGCTGCGCTCGGGCGAGTGCGGGATGGCGCTCGTCGGCGGCGTCACGGTGATGGCCACGCCGTCGATGTTCATCGACTTCACCCGGCAGGGCGGGCTGGCCCCGGACGGCCGGTGCAAGGCGTTCGCCGACGGCGCGGACGGCACCGGCTGGGCCGAGGGCGTGGGCGTGCTGGTGCTGATGCGCCTGTCCGACGCGGTGCGCGAGGGGCGCGAGGTGCTCGCGGTCGTGCGCGGCACCGCGGTCAACTCCGACGGCGCGTCCAACGGGCTCACCGCGCCCAACGGACCGTCCCAGCAGCGCGTGATCCGCGAGGCCCTGGCCGACGCCCGCCTGACGCCGGCCGACGTGGACGCGGTGGAGGCGCACGGCACCGGCACCGCGCTGGGCGACCCGATCGAGGCGCAGGCGCTGCTGGCCGTGTACGGCGGCGAGCGGTCCGAGCCGCTGCGGCTGGGGTCGCTCAAGTCGAACATCGGGCACGCGCAGGCCGCGGCGGGTGTCGGCGGCGTCATCAAGGTCGTCGAGGCGATGCGGCACGGCGTGCTGCCGCGCACCCTGCACGTGGACGCCGCGTCCACGAGGGTCGACTGGTCGGCGGGCGCGGTGCGGCTGCTGACCGAGGCGGAGCCGTGGCCGGAGACCGGCAGGCCGCGGCGGGTGGCGGTGTCGTCGTTCGGCATCAGCGGCACCAACGCCCACGTCGTCCTGGAGCAGGCTCCCGGGGACGCGCCGGTCCAGGACCTGGTCGACCCCGACGCGGACGAACCGACCGCCGGGCCGACCGCCGGGCCCGTGGCCGGGGCGACGGCCGGGGCCGTGGTGGGGCCCGCGACTGGGGCCGCGGCTGAACCCGCGACCGGTGCCGGGCCCGTGGTGAAACCCGCGACCGAACCCGTGGCCGAGGCGACCGGTCCGGTGGCCGTGCCGTGGCTGGTCTCCGGGCGGACCGGGGACGCGTTGCGCGCCCAGGCCGCCCGGCTGCACGCGTGGGTGACCGGGCGACCCGACCTGGACCCGGCCGACGTCGGCCGGGCGCTGGCCGGGACCCGTGCCCGGCTGGACCACCGGGCCGTGGTGGTGGGCGCGGACCGCGCCGAGCTGGTGGCGGGTCTCGCGGCACTGGCCGAGGGGCGGGCGGCGGCCAACGTCGTGACCGGCGTGGCCGACGGCCGGGGCAAGGCCGTGTTCGTCTTCCCCGGTCAGGGCTCGCAGTGGGTGGCGATGGGCCACGAGCTGTGGGACACCTCGCCGGTGTTCCGGGCGCGCGCCGAGGAGTGCGCGCGGGCCCTCGCGCCGCACGTGGACTGGGACCTGGCCGGTGTGCTGCGCGGCGAGGTGCCGATGGACCGCGTGGACGTCGTGCAGCCGGCGCTGTTCGCGGTGATGGTGTCGCTGGCCGAGGTGTGGCGGGCGCACGGCGTGCGGCCCGCCGCCGTCGTCGGCCACAGCCAGGGCGAGATCGCGGCGGCCGTGGTCGCGGGCGGCCTGTCGCTGGAGGACGGCGCGCGCGTGGTGGCGCTGCGGGCCACCGCCATCCGCGAACGGCTGGCCGGTCGCGGCGGCATGGTGTCCGTGCCGTGGCCCGCCGAGCGGGTGCGGGACCTGCTCGCGGACCACCCCGAGGTCTCGATCGCCGCGGTCAACGGGCCCTCCTCGGTGGTCGTCTCCGGCGAGGTCGGCGCGCTGGACGCGGTGTTCGCCGAGCTGACCGCGCGGGGCGTGCGCGCGCGCCGCGTGGACGTGGACTACGCCTCGCACTCGGCCCAGGTCGCCGAGCTGGAGCAGCGCCTGCGGGCCGACCTCGCCCCGGTGGCGCCGCGCACCGGGACCGTGCCGTTCTTCTCCGCGGTGACCGGCGACTGGCTGGACACCGCCGCGCTGGACGCGGACTACTGGTTCCGCAACCTCCGGCAGACGGTCCACTTCGGACCGGCCGTGCGCGCGCTGCTCGACCAGGGCCACGGGTTCCTGGTCGAGGTCGCGCCGCACCCCGTGCTGCGCGCCGGGATCGCGGAGACCCTGGCCGAGACCGGCGCCGGCGTCTCGGTCGGCACGCTGCGCCGCGACGAGGGCGGCCCGCGCCGCTTCCTGCTGTCCCTGGGCGAGCTGGCGGTGCGCGGCTGCCCGGTCCGGGTGCTCGACGCCCTGCCCGACGGGCCGCGCGCCGAGCTGCCCACCTACGCCTTCCAGCGCCGCCGCTACTGGCCCGCGCCCCGCCCCGTCGCCCTCGCCGAGGGGCACCCGCTGCTGGGCGCGCCGATCGAGGTGATCGGGTCGGGCGCGGTGGTGTTCGGCACGCGCCTGGGGTCCGCCGCGCTGCCGTGGCTGACCGACCACGCCGTGGACGGGGTCGTGGTGCTGCCCGGCGCGGCGTTCGTCGAGATGGCGGTGGCGGCCGGTGACGAGGTCGGCTGCCCGCGCGTGGCCGAGCTGACCCTGCACGCGCCGCTCACCGTGCCCGCGCCCGGGGTCCGGGTGCGGGTCGTGGTCGGCGCGGACGACGGCGGCCGGCGGACCGTGGACGTGCACTCCCGCGTCGGCGACGAGTGGCTGCACCACGCCTCCGGCGTGCTGGTGGCCGGGCGGGCGGCCCCCGTGCCGGACGCCCAGTGGCCGCCCGCCGACGCCGAGCCGGTCGACCTCGCCGGGTTCCACGACGGCCTGGCGGCGCACGGGTTCGCCTACGGCCCCGCGTTCCGGGGGCTCACGGCCGCGTGGCGGCGGGGGAACGAGCTGTTCGGCGAGGTCGTGCTGCCCGAGGCCGCGCCGGCCGACGGCTACGGCCTGCACCCGGCGCTGCTCGACGCGGCCCTGCACGTCACCGCGCTCGCCGGGGACGGGCCCGCCGGGCTGCCGTTCGCGTGGGCCGGGGTCGAGCTGCACGCGACCGGCGCGTCGGTGCTGCGCGTGCGCGTGACGGGGAACGCCGGGACCGGGTTCGCGGTCGAGGCGTCCGACCCCGCCGGCGCGCCCGTCGCGTCGGTCGAGCGCCTGGTCCTGCGCCGCCGGGAGCACGCGACCACGACGGGCGCCGCGCTGCGCCGCGTCGAGTGGGCGCCGGTCCCCGCCGGTGGGGGCCTGGCCGACGCGGTCGTGCTGCCGGTCGCGTCGTCGTCGGTGGACGCCGGGGCCGAGGCCGGGGTGCTGTGCGCGCGGGTGCTCGCCGCGCTGCGGGAGTGCCTGGCGGCGGAAGGCGGGCGGCTCGTCGTCGTCACGCGCAACGCCGTCGCCGCCCTCCCCGGCGACGCGGTCGAGGACGTCGCCGCCGGCGCGGTGTGGGGCCTGGTGCGCGCCGCGCAGGCCGAGCACCCCGGTCGCCTCGTGCTCGTGGACACCGACGGCGACCCGGACGCCGTCCTCGACCTCCTGCCGGGCACGGACGAGCCGCAGCTCGTCGTGCGCGGCGGCACGGTCCTCGTGGGCAGGCTCGCGCGCGTCACGCCGACCGGCGGGGCGTCGTTCGGCGGCGGCACGGTCCTGGTCACCGGCGGGCTCGGCGCGCTGGGCGGCGAGATCGCCCGGCACCTGGTGGAGCGGCACGGCGTGCGCGGCCTGGTGCTCGCCGGCCGCACCGGCGGCGAGGTCCCGAGCGGCCTCGACGGCGCCGACGTCCGGGTCGTGGCCTGCGACGTCACCGACGCCGAGGCGGTGCGCCGCCTGGTCGACGGCATCCCGGACCTGACGGCCGTCGTGCACGCGGCCGGCGTCCTGGACGACGCCCTGGTCACCGACCTGACCGGCGACCAGCTCTCCCGCGTGCTCGCCGCCAAGGCCGGTGGCGCGTGGCACCTGCACCGGGCCACCGCGCACCTCGACCTGGCCGCGTTCGTGCTCTTCTCCTCCCTCGCGGGCACCCTCGGCCAGGCGGGGCAGGCCAACTACGCCGCCGCCAACGCCTTCCTCGACGCCCTCGCCGCCCACCGGCACGCGCACGGCCTCCCCGCGCACGCCCTGGCCTGGGGCTTCTGGGAGCTGCGCGGCGCGCTGACCGCCCACCTCACCGACCAGGACGTGACCCGGCTGGCCACCACCGGCGTCCGCCCGCTGCCCACCCCGGACGCGCTGGCGCTGTTCGACGCGGCGCTGGCCGGCACCGACGCCGTCGTGGTGCCCGCCGACCTCGACCGGGCGGTGCTCGCCGACCGACCCGACCTGCCGGGCGTGCTGCGCGGACCCCGCCGCCCGACCCGACGCACCGCGTCGACCACCGAGCGCGCCGAGGGCCTGGCCGCGCTGCCCGCCGCCGACCGGGAACGCGCGCTGGCCAGGCTCGTCACCACGCACGCCGCCGCCGTCCTCGACTTCGCCGACCCCGACCGGGTGCCGCCGCACCGCGCGTTCCGCGACCTCGGCTTCGACTCGCTGACCGCCGTGGACCTGCGCAACCGCCTCGCCGCCGCCACCGGCCTGCGGCTGCCCGCCACGGCCGTCTTCGACCACCCCACGCCCGCCGCCCTCGCCCGCCACCTGGTCGCGGAGCTGTCCGGCGCGACCGGCACCGCGCCGGACGAGCCGCGGACCGCCGAGGTGGGCGCCGAGGACGACCCCGTCGTCATCGTGGGCATGAGCTGCCGCTACCCCGGCGGCGCGGACTCGGCCGAGGGCCTGTGGCGGGTCGTCGCCGACGGCGTGGACGCCATCGGCGACTTCCCGGCCGACCGGGGCTGGGACCTGGCCCGCATCCACGACCCCGACCGCACCCGCCAGGGCACCACCTACACCCGTTCGGGAGGGTTCCTGCCCGACGCGGGCGCGTTCGACGCCGCCTTCTTCGACATCCCGCCGCGCGAGGCGCTGGCCATGCACCCGCAGCAGCGCCTGCTGCTGGAGGCGGCGTGGGAGGTCTTCGAGCACGCGGGCATCGACCCGACCTCCGTGCGCGGCACCCGCACCGGTGTGTTCGTCGGCGCCACCGGGACCGGCTACGCGCCCGGCACCGCCGAGGAGGCCGCCCACCTGGAGGGGCTGCACGCGGTCGGCACCGCGCCGAGCTTCACCTCCGGTCGCGTCGCCTACTTCCTGGGCCTGGAGGGCCCGGCCGTCACCGTCGACACGTCCTGCTCGTCCTCCCTGGTCGCCCTGCACTCGGCGGTGTCGGCGCTGCGGGCCGGGGAGTGCGGCATGGCGCTGGTCGGCGGTGTCACGGTGCTCACCGACCCGTCGCTGTTCGTCGAGTTCAGCCGGCAGGGCGCGCTGTCCGCCGACGGCCGCTGCCGGGCCTTCGCCGACGACGCGGCCGGCACCGGCTGGTCCGAGGGCGTCGGCGTGCTGCTGGTCGAACGGCTGTCGCGGGCCCGGGAACTCGGCCACGAGGTGTGGGCGGTGGTGCGCGGCACGGCGGTCAACTCCGACGGCGCGTCCAACGGCATCACCTCGCCGCACGGCCCGTCGCAGCAGCGCGTGATCCGCGCCGCGCTCGCCGCCGCCCGCCTGGCGCCGTCCGAGGTGGACGCCGTCGAGGCGCACGGCACCGGCACGAGGCTCGGCGACCCGATCGAGCTCCAGGCGCTCATGGCCACCTACGGGCAGGACCGCGAGCGGCCGCTGTGGCTGGGGTCGATCAAGTCCAACATCGGGCACGCGCAGTGGGCCGCGGGCATCGCCGGCGTCATCAAGGTGGTGATGGCGATGCGCCACGGCGTGCTGCCGCGCACCCTGCACGCCGAGGCGCCCACCACGCGCGTCGACTGGTCCGAAGGCTCGATCCGGCTGCTGCGCGAGGCCGTGCCGTGGGAGCGCGCCGGACGTCCGCGCCGGGCCGGGGTGTCCTCGTTCGGGCTGAGCGGCGCGAACGCGCACGTCGTGGTCGAGGAACCGCCCGCGCCGGTCACGCCGCCCGCGCCGGTCACCGGGGGACCGGCGGCGCGCGACGTGCCGTGGGTGCTCTCCGCCCGCACGCCCGCCGCGCTGCGCGGCCAGGCGGCGCGGTTGGCGTCCTGGCTCGACGAGCACCCCGACGTGCCCGCCGACGTGGTCGCCCGGTCGCTGCTGCGGCGCGCGTCGTTCGAGCACCGCGCCGTGCTGCTGGACCGCGACGCCGTGCCCGCGCTGGCCGGCGACCGCCCGCACGGCGCGCTGGTGCGGGGTCGGGCCGGCGCGCCCGGTCGCGTGGTGTTCGTGTTCCCCGGTCAGGGCGCGCAGTGGGTCGGCATGGCGCTGGACCTGGCCGAGTCCTCCCCGGTGTTCGCGCGGGGGCTGCGCGAGTGCGACGCGGCGCTGTCCGCGCACGTGGACTGGTCGCTGTTCGACGTGCTGGGCGACGCCGAGGCGCTGGCGCGGGTCGACGTGGTGCAGCCCGCGCTGTGGGCGGTCATGGTGTCGCTGGCCGCCGCGTGGCGGGCGCTGGGCGTCGAACCGGCCGCCGTGCTCGGCCACTCGCAGGGCGAGATCGCCGCCGCGTGCGTGGCGGGCGCGCTGTCGCTGGAGGACGGGGCGCGGGTGGTGGCGCTGCGCAGCCGGGTCGTGGCCGAGGCGCTGGAGGGCCGGGGCGGCATGGCGTCGGTGGCGCTGCCGCCGGCCGAGGTGGAGCCGCTGCTGGACGACCGGGTGGGGATCGCGGCGGTGAACGGGCCGCGCGCGGTGGTGCTGTCCGGTGAGGTCGAGGCGCTGGACGAGTTGGTGGCGGAGCTGACCGCGCGGGGCGTGCGGGCGCGGCGCATCCCGGTCAGCTACGCGTCGCACTCCTCTGGTGTCGCCGCGGTCGAACCCCGGCTGGCCGAGGTGCTGGCCCCGGTCGCGCCCACCACGTCGGACATCGCGTTCTACTCCTCGGTGACCGGCGGCCCGCTGGACACCTCCGGCCTGGACGCCGCCTACTGGTACCGCAACCTGCGGGAACGGGTCGAGTTCGAGGCGGCCGTGCGCGCCGCGCTGGCCGACGGGCACACCGTGCTGGTCGAGGTGAGCCCGCACCCCGTGCTCACGGCGAGCGTGCAGGACGTCGTCGGCGAGGACGCGGTGGTGCTCGGCACCCTGCGCCGCGACGACGGCGACGGCACGCGCCTGCTGCTGGCCGCCGCCGAGGCCCACGTGGCCGGTGTGCCGGTCGACTGGTCGGCGGCCGTGCCGGGCGACGGGTTGGCCGTGCTGCCCCCCTACGCCTTCGAGCACGAGCACTACTGGGTGAGCCCCGCCGAGCCGTCGACCGCCGTCGACCCGGCCGACGCCGGCCTGTGGTCCGCGGTGGACCGGGCCGACGCGGACGGGCTGGCCGCCCTGCTGGACCTGCCCGGGGACCACCGGCCCGCGCTGGCCGAGGTGCTGCCGGCGCTGACCGCGTGGCGACGCCGGCGCGGCGAGCGGGGCACCGTGGACAACTGGCGGTACCGCGAGGTCTGGCGCGCGCTGCCCGCGACCCGGGCCGCCGACCCGACCGGCACCTGGCTCGTGGTCTCCACCGAACCGGACCCCGACGTCGTCGAGGCGCTGCGCGCCGGCGGGGCCGCGGTCCGCGAGGTGGTGCTCGACGCCGACTGCCACGACCGCGCCGTGCTCGCCGACCGGCTCGGCGACCCGACCGGCCTGTCCGGCGTGGTCTCGCTGCTGGCCGCCGCCGAGCGGCCGCACCCGGCCCACCCGGCGCTGGCCACCGGCCTGGCGCTGACCGTGGCGCTGGTGCAGGCGCTGGGCGACCTCGACGCGGACGCGCCGCTGTGGCTGCTGACCCGGGGCGCGGTGTCGACCGGCGCGCACGACCCGCTGACCTCGCCCGTGCAGGCGCAGGTGCTCGGCGTCGGCCGGGTCGCCGCGCTCGAACACCCCGGTCGCTTCGGCGGCTGCCTCGACCTGCCCGACCGGCTCGACGAGCGCACCGCCGCCCTGCTGCGCGCCGCGCTCGCCGAGCCCACCGACCTGCTCGCCGTCCGCCCGACCGGCCTGCACGCGCGCCGCCTGGTCCGGGCCGGCGCGGCGGACCGCGTCCGCGAGTACCGCCCGCGCGGCACGGTGCTGGTCACCGGCGGCACGGGGGCGCTCGGCCCGCACCTGTGCCGCCGGCTCGCCCGCGACGGCGCGGAACACCTCGTCGTCGTCGGCAGGCGCGGCGTGGACGCCGGGCTGAAGGCCGAGCTGGAAGCCCTGGGCGCCGAGGTCGAGTTCCCGGTGTGCGACGTGGGCGACCGGACCGCCGTGGCCGCCCTGCTGGCGCGGTTGGCGGCCGAGGGCCGCGAGGTGCGGTCGGTGTTCCACGCCGCGGCGCTGACCGAACTGGGGATGCTCGCCGACACCTCCCTGGCCGACTTCGCCGCCGTGGTGGACGCCAAGGTCGCCGGCGCGGCCAACCTGGACGAGCTGCTGCCCGCCGACCTCGACGCGTTCGTGCTGTTCAGCTCGATCGCGGGCCTGTGGGGCAGCGCCGACCACGGCGCGTACGCGGCGGGCAACGCCTACCTCGACGCGCTCGCCGAGCACCGCCGCGCCCGCGGCCTGACCGGCGTGTCCGTGCGCTGGGGCATCTGGGCCGACGAGCGCACCATGAACCGCCCGGACGTCGACCCCGAGCAGGTGCGCCGCAGCGGCCTGCCGTTCCTGGACGTGGACCTCGCGCTGACCGCCCTGGTCGGTGTCCTGGACGCCGACGAGACCGCGCCCGCCGTGGCCGACGTGGACTGGCCGGTGTTCCACGCCGTGTTCACCACCGGCCGGCCCAACGCCCTGTTCGACGAGGTCCCGGAGGTCCGCGCGCCGCGCGCCGCGCCCGGACCGGTGCGCGAGGACTCCGACCTGGCCGCGGGCCTGCGCGCCCTGCCGCGCGCCGAGCGGGACCGGGCGCTGCGCGGGCTGGTGCGCGGCGAGGCCGCCGCCGCCCTCGGGCACCGCGACGACTCGGCCGTGGCCGAGGACCGGGCGTTCCGCGAGGTCGGGTTCGACTCGGTGATGGCCGTGGACCTGCGCAACCGGCTCAACGCCCGCACCGGCCTGACCCTGCCCAGCACCGTGGTCTTCGACTTCCCCAGCCCGGCGGAGCTGGCCGACCACCTGCGCGTGCTGCTGCTGGGCGAGGACGAGGGCAGGGCCGTCACCACCGTCGTGCGAGAGGCCGGTGACGAGCCGGTCGCGATCGTCGGCGTCGGCTGCCGGTTCCCCGGCGGCGTCACCGCGCCCGAGCAGCTGTGGGACCTGGTGGCGGCGGGCGCGGACGTGGTCGGCGACCTGCCGACCGACCGCGGCTGGGACGTCGCCGGCCTCTACGACCCCGACCCGGACCGACCCGGCCGCACCTACGTCGCGCGCGGCGCGTTCCTGCCCGGGGCGGGCGACTTCGACGCGGCGTTCTTCGGCATCTCGCCGCGCGAGGCCATCGCGATGGAACCGCAGCAGCGGCTGCTGCTGGAGACCTCCTGGGAGGCCCTGGAGCACGCCGGCGTCGACCCGCGCTCGGTGCGCGGCAGCAGCACCGGCGTCTTCCTCGGCGCGGCCTACCAGCACTACGCCACGGGTGTGCTGACCAACGAGGACGGCTACGAGGGCCACCTGCTCACCGGCCGCGCCACCAGCATCCTGTCCGGCCGCGTCGCCTACCTGCTCGGCACCGAGGGCCCCGCGCTCACCCTCGACACCGGCTGCTCGTCGGCGCTGGTCGCGCTGCACCTGGCCGCGCGGGCGCTGCGCTCGGGCGAGTGCGACCTGGCCCTGGCGGGCGGCGCCACGATCATGACCTCGCCGGAGACGCTGACCGGGTTCAGCCGGCAGCGCGCGCTGTCGGTGGACGGCCGCTGCCGGGCCTTCGGCGAGGAGGCCGACGGGTTCGGCATGGCCGAGGGCGTCGGCGTGCTCCTGGTCGAGCGGCTGTCCGACGCGATCGCCAACGGGCACCGGGTGCTGGCCGTCGTCCGCGGCAGCGCCATCAACTCCGACGGCGCGTCCAACGGCATGACCGCGCCCAACGGCCGCGCGCAGCAGCGCGTCATCCGGGCGGCGCTGGCGGACGCGGGCCTGGAGCCCGCCGAGGTGGACGCGGTCGAGGCGCACGGCACGGGCACGCCGCTGGGCGACCCGATCGAGGCGCACGCCCTGCTGGCCACCTACGGCCGCGACCGCACCGAGCCGCTGTGGCTGGGGTCGGTCAAGTCCAACATCGGCCACACCCAGGCCGCCGCCGGCGTCGCGGGCGTGGTCAAGGCGATCTACGCGATGCGGCACGGCGTGCTGCCGCGCACCCTGCACGCGGACACCCCGTCCTCGCGCGTCGACTGGTCGGCGGGCGCGGTCGAGCTGCTGCGGGCCGACCGCCCGTGGCCGCGCACCGGTGCGCCGCGCCGGATCGGCGTGTCGGCGTTCGGCATCAGCGGCACCAACGCGCACGTCGTGCTGGAGCAGCCGCCCGCGGTCGTCGCACCCCCTCTCCCCGGACCGGCCGCCGACCCGGCCCCCGTGGCGGGCCCGGTGCCGTGGGTGCTGTCCGGCCGCACCGAGGACGCGCTGCGCGCCCAGGCGGCCCGGCTGCTCGACGCCGTGCTGGCGCGCCCCGACCTCGACCCGGCCGCCGTGGCCGCGGCGCTGGCCGGCCGGTCGGGCTTCGAGCACCGCGCCGTCGTGCTCGGCGCCGACCACGACGAGCGGTGCCGCGCGCTGGCGACCCTGGCGCGGGGCGGCGAGGACCCGGCCGCGGTGCTCGGCACGGCGACCGACCGCGGCGAGGCCGTGTTCGTGTTCCCCGGTCAGGGCGGGCAGTGGGTCGGCATGGCGCTGGACCTGGTCGCGTCGTCGCCCGTGTTCGCGGACCGGCTGCGCGCGTGCGACGCCGCGCTGTCGCGGCACGTCGACTGGTCGGTGCTCGACGTGCTGGCCGACGAGGACGCGCTGGCCAGGGTCGACGTGGTGCAGCCCGCGCTGTGGGCGGTCATGGTGTCGCTGGCCGAGGTGTGGCGGGCGCTCGGTGTGCCGCCCGCCGGGGTCGTCGGCCACTCGCAGGGCGAGATCGCCGCCGCGTGCGTGGCGGGCGCGCTGTCGCTGGAGGACGGGGCGCGGGTGGTGGCGCTGCGCAGCCGGGTCGTGGCCGGGGCGCTGTCCGGTCGCGGTGGCATGGCGTCGGTGGCGCTGCCCGTGGCCGAGGTGGAGCCGCTGCTGGACGACCGGATCGGGATCGCCGCGGTGAACGGGCCGCGCGCGGTGGTGCTGTCCGGCGAGGTCGAGGCGCTGGACGAGTTGGTGGCGGAGCTGACCGCGCGGGACGTGCGGGCCCGGCGCATCCCCGTCGACTACGCGTCGCACTGGTCCGCGGTGGACGAGGTGCGCGACGCGCTGGCGGAGGTCCTGAGCGGCCTCACGCCGGTGTCGACGGACGTGGACTTCTGCTCGGGCGTGCTCGGCGCGGCCGTCGACACCGCCACCCTGGACGCGGACTACTGGTTCCGCAACCTGCGCGAGCGGGTCGACTTCCAGGGCGCGGTGCTGGCCGCCCGTCGCGACGTGTTCGTGGAGGTCGGTCCGCACCCGGTGCTGTCGATGAGCGTGCGTGACGTGGTGGGTGACGACGCCGTGGTGGTGGGTTCGCTGCGGCGCGGCGAGGGTGGCGCGGACCGGTTGTTGTGGTCGGTGGCGGAGGCGTGGGTGGCGGGCGTGCCGGTGCGCTGGGACGTCCTCGTGCCCGGCGTCGTGCCCGCCGAGGTGCCGACCTACGCGTTCCGGCACGAGCGCTACTGGCCCGTGCCGCACGTGGCGGACCAGGTCGGCGCGACCGTCGACTCCTGGCGCTACCGCGTCGACTGGGTGCCGGTGCCGGTCGCCCCGGCCCGGGTCACCGGCCGCTGGCTGGTCGTCGCGCCCGAGGGCGTCGACACCGCCTGGACGGCCGGGCTGCTCGGGGACGCCGTGCTCGTGCCCGGCGGCGACCGGGCGACCCTCGCCGGCGCGCTGGCGGGCCTGGAACCGGCGGGCGTGCTGTCCCTGCTGGCCGCCAGCCTCGACCCGGTCGTGGCGACCACCGCGCTCGTGCAGGCACTGGGCGACGCCGGGGTCCCCGCCCCGCTGTGGTGCCTGACCCGGGGCGGGGTGAACACCGGGAACGCCCCGGCCGACCCGGAGCAGGCCGCCGTGTGGGGCCTCGGCCGCGTCGTCGGCCTGGAGCACCCCGACCGCTGGGGCGGTCTCGTGGACGTGCTCCCGGGCGACATCGACACCGGTCTGCTGGCCGCCGTGCTGACTGGTGCGACGGGGGAGGACGAGACCGCGATCAGGTCGGGCGGTGTGCTGGGCCGCCGGCTGGTCCGCGCGCCGCGGCGCCCGGCCGTCCGCCCGGTGCCCACGGGGCCGGTGCTGATCACCGGTGGCACGGGCGCGCTCGGCGCGCACGTCGCCCGCCGGTTCGCGAGCGCGGGCGCGGCCCGCCTGGTGCTGGTGAGCCGCAGCGGACCGGACGCGCCCGGCGTGGCCGCGCTGCGCGCCGAGCTGGACGGGGTGGACCTGCGGGTCGTCGCCGCCGACGTGGCCGACCGGGGCGCGGTGGCCGCGCTGCTCGACGAGCACGAGCCCGAGGTGGTCGTGCACGCGGCCGGCGTGCTGGACGACGGCGTGCTGGACTCCCTGACCGCCGACCGGTTCGCGGCCGTGTGGCGGACCAAGGTGGACGCCGCCCGGCACCTGGACGAGCTGACCCGCGACCGGGACGTGGCCGCGTTCGTGCTGTTCTCCAGCATGGCGGGCACGCTCGGCAACCCCGGCCAGGGCAACTACGCCGCCGCGAACGCCGCGCTGGACGCGATGGCCGAGAACCGCCGCGCCGCCGGCCTGTCCGCGACCTCGGTGGCCTGGGGCCGGTGGGCGGAGATCGGCATGGCCGCCGACACCGCGCAGGTCGACGCGGGAGCGCGCCGCGACGGGTTCGGCACGATGGCCGCCGGGCACGCCGTGGAGGCGCTGTGGGGCGCCCTCGCCGCCGACGAGACCACGCTCGCCGTCGCCGACGTCGACTGGGCGCGCTGGCGGGCCGCCGGCACCAGGCCGAGGTCCGCGCGGTTCGTGGGCGGGCTCCTGCCCTCGGTGGCCGAGCGGCCGGCCGTGGCGCCCGCCGCGCCCCGCGACCTGATGGCCGCCGTCCGGGAACGCGCCGCCGCCGTCCTCGGGCACGCCGACCCCGGCGCGGTCGACCCGGACGGCCGGTTCCGCGACCTGGGCTTCGACTCGCTGACCGCGCTGGAGTTCCGCAACGGCCTGGCGCGCGTGCTCGGCGTGGACCTGCCCGCCACCACCGTGTTCGACCACCCGACCCCGGCCGCGCTGGTCGCCCACCTGGAGACCCTGCTCGGCGGGACCGCGGCCGAGCCCGAGCGGCCGCGCGCCGCCGTGGCGGCGGACGAGCCGGTGGCGATCGTCGGCATGGCGTGCCGCCTGCCCGGCGGCGTGGACAGCCCCGAGGGCTACTGGGAGCTGCTGATCGGCGGGCGGGACGCGATCGGCCCGTTCCCGACCGACCGCGGCTGGTCGGCGGAGGCGCTGCGCGGCAGCACCACCCGCTCCGGCGGCTTCCTGCGCGACGTGGGCGCCTTCGACGCCGGGTTCTTCGGCATCTCGCCGCGCGAGGCGCTGGCCATGGACCCGCAGCAGCGCCTGCTGCTGGAGGTGTCGTGGGAGGCCCTGGAACGCGCCGGCATCGACCCGTCCGGCCTGCGCGGCGGCGACACGGGCGTGTTCGTCGGCACGAACGGCCAGGACTACGGGAACCTGCTGCTCGGGTCCGGCGTGGAGCGCGACGGGCACGTGGGCACCGGCATCGCCGGCAGCGTCGTGTCCGGCCGCGTGTCCTACGCGCTCGGCCTGGAGGGGCCCGCGGTCACCGTCGACACGGCGTGCTCGGCGTCGCTGGTCGCGATGCACCTGGCCGCGCAGTCGCTGCGCTCCGGGGAATCCGGGCTGGCCCTGGTCGGCGGCGTGTCCGTGATGTCCACCCCGTGGATCTTCACCGAGTTCAGCCGGCAGGGCCTGCTCAGCGCGGACGGCCGGTGCAAGGCGTTCGCCGCCGGCGCCGACGGCACGGGCTGGGCCGAGGGCGCGGGCGTGCTGGTGCTGGAGCGGCTGTCCGACGCGCGGCGCAACGGGCACGAGGTGCTGGCCGTGCTGCGCGGTTCGGCGGTGAACCAGGACGGCGCGTCCAACGGGCTCACCGCGCCCAACGGCCCGTCGCAGCAGCGCGTCATCAGGCAGGCGCTGGCCAACGCCGGGCTGCGGCCGTCCGAGGTGGACGTCCTGGAGGCGCACGGCACCGGCACGGCGCTCGGCGACCCGATCGAGGCGCAGGCGGTCCTGGCCACCTACGGCCAGGACCGCGAGCGCCCGCTGCTGCTCGGCTCGGTCAAGTCCAACCTCGGGCACACCCAGGCCGCCGCCGGGGTCGCCGGGGTCATGAAGGTGGTGCTGGCGATGCGGCACGGCGTCGTGCCGCCGACCCTGCACGTGACCGAGCCGTCCCCGCACGTCGACTGGTCGAGCGGCGCGGTCGAGGTGGTGACCTCGGCGACGCCGTGGCCGGAGACCGGCCGCGTGCGCCGGGCCGGCGTCTCGTCGTTCGGCGTGAGCGGCACCAACGCGCACGTCGTGCTCGACGCCCCGGAGGTCGTCCGGCCGTCGCGCGCCGTCGCGCCCGGTCCGGTGCCGTGGCCGGTGTCGGCCCGCTCCGAGGACGCGGTGCGCGCCGCCGTCGCCCGGCTCGCCGGTGTCGACGCCGACCCGCTCGACGTCGGGCACACCCTGGTGACCGCGCGCGCCGCGTTCGACCACCGCGTGGTGCTGCTGGCCGACGGGGGCGAGGTGCGCGAGGTCGCGGCCGGCACGCCGGTCGGGGGGCCGGTGGCGCTGGTGTTCGCCGGTCAGGGCGCGCAGCGGGCCGGCATGGGGCTCGGGCTGGCCGCCCGGTTCCCGGTGTTCGCCGCCGCGCTGGACGAGGCGTTCGCCGCGCTCGACCTGCCGACCGACGTCCTCGCCGACGACGGGCGGCTGTCGAGCACGGAGTTCGCGCAGCCCGCGCTGTTCGCGTTCGAGGTGGCGCTGTTCCGGCTGCTGGAGTCGTGGGGCGTGCGGCCGGACGTGCTGGTCGGGCACTCGGTCGGCGAGATCGCCGCCGCGCACGTGGCCGGGGCGCTGTCCCTGGCGGACGCGGCCCGGCTGGTCGCCGCGCGCGGCCGGTTGATGGCCGCGCTGCCGCCGGGCGGGGCGATGGTCTCGGTGGAGGCGTCGGAGGACGAGGTGGCGCCGTTCCTGGGCGACCGGGTCGTGCTGGGCGCGGTGAACGGCCCGCGCTCGGTGGTGCTGTCCGGCGACGAGGACGCGGTCTTGGCCCTCGCTCGCCGGTGGGCGGACAGGGGCGGGCGCACCAGGCGGCTCGCCGTGTCCCACGCCTTCCACTCGCCGCTCGTGGAGCCGGTGCTGGCGGAGTTCGCCGAGGTCGCCGCCGGGGTGACCGCGCACGCGCCGCGCATCCCCGTCGTGTCCACCGTGACCGGGCGACCGCACACGGCGTTCGACGGCGCCCACTGGGTGCGGCAGGTGGTCGCGACCGTGCGGTTCGCCGACGCCGTGGCCGCCACCGGGGCGGTGACCCTGCTGGAGGTCGGGCCGGACGGCTCGCTCTCCGGTGTGGCGCGGGAGAGCGCGCCGGGCGCCGAGGTGGTGCCGCTGCTGCGGCGCGACCGGGACGAGCCCGCCGCGCTGGCCGCCGCCCTCGGCCGCGCCCACGTGCGCGGGATCGCGGTGGACTGGTCGGAGTGGGTCGCCGCCGGCCGGCCGGTCGCCCTGCCCACCTACCCGTTCCAGCGGGCCACCTACTGGCCGGCACCCGCCCCCTCGACCGCCCTCGACCCCGCCGACGTGGCGGACCTGGCCGCCGACCTGGACCTGGACCGCGACACCCTCGACTCGGCGCTGGCCGCCCTGGACGGCAGGCGCCGGGCCCGCGCCGCCCTGGTCGACCGCTACCGGCTGGAGTGGCGCCCGGTGCCCGCCGGGCCCGTCCCCACCGGCCGCTGGCTGGCCGTGCTGCCGGAGACCCCGGCGGAGTGGGTGCGACCGCTGCTCGACGCCCTGCCGCTCGACGTCACCGCGTCCGGCGACCACGTGGGCGTGCTGTCGTTCCTCGACGTCGAGGGCACGGCGGCGCTGCTCACCGGGGACCGCCCGGTGTGGTGCGTGACCCGGGACGCGGAGACGGACCCGGCGCAGGCCGCGCTGTGGGGCTTCGGCCGGGTCGCCGCGCTGGAGCACGTCGGCCGCTGGGGCGGTGTGCTGGACGTGTCGGCCGACGCCGATCCCGCGCTGGTCGCCGCCGCGCTCACGGCGGGCGAGGACGCCGTGGCCGTGCGGTCCGACGGGCTGCGCGCCCAACGACTGGTCCCGGTCACCACCACCGCCGAGGCCCCGGCGCCCCGGGGCACCGTGCTGGTCACCGGGGCGACCGGCGCGGTCGGGGTGGCTGCCGCGCGGTGGCTGGCCGGGCGGGGTGTGCCGCACCTCGTGCTGCTCACCCGCTCCGGCGACGCCGACGAGCTGGTCCGCGAGGTCGCGGCGCTGGGCGCGACGGCCGAGTCCGTCGCCTGCGACGTCACCGACCGGGACGCCCTGGCGGCCGTGGTGTCCGCGCACGCCCTCACCGGCGTGGTGCACGCGGCCGGCTCCCCGGCGGGCGCGCTGCACCTGGACGAGCTGACCCGCGACCACGACCTGGACCTGTTCGCGCTGCCCACCACGATCGCCGGGGTGTGGGGCGCGGCGGGCCACGCCGACGACGCCGCGTCCGACGCCTCCCTGCGCGCGCTGGCCGCCCGCCGCCGCTCGCTCGGCCTGCCCGCGACCGTCGTGTCCTGGTCCCCGTGGGCCGGTTCGGCCTCCGCCGACCGCCTGCGCCGGGCCGGCCTCACCCCGCTGCACGGCGAGACCGCCGTGACCGCGCTCGCGACCGCTGACGGTGACGTCGTGGTCGCCGACGTCGACTGGGCGCGCATCCCCCCGCGCCCGGTCGGCTCCCGCGTCCTCTCCGAGGTCCCCGGTGTGCGGATCGCCGCGGACCTCGGGGAGGACGCCCGGGACCGGCCGCGGGAGCAGGTGGCCCGCGAGCTGCTGGACACCGTGCGCGCCGCCGTGGCGGCCGTCCTGGAGCACGGCTCGGCGGCCGACGTCGCGCCCGACCGGGCGTTCCGCGACCTGGGCTTCGACTCGCTGACCGCCGTCGAGCTGCGCGACCGGCTCACGGCCGCGACCGGCCTGGCGCTGCCCGCCACCGCCGTGTTCGACCACCCGACGCCCGAGTCGCTGCGCGACCACCTGGTCACCGCGCTGCTCGGCGACCCGGCACCCGGTCCGGTCGGCGGTCCGCGCGAGGTCGTCGAGACCGATCCAGTGGTGATCGTCGGCATGGCGTGCCGCTTCCCCGGCGGCGTCGTGGACGCCGACGGCCTGTGGCGGCTGGTCGAGGAGGGGCGGGACGCGGTGGCCGGGTTCCCGGCGGACCGGGGTTGGGACCTCGCCTCGCTGCGCGCCACCAGCGCGGCGGCGGAGGGCGGGTTCCTCTACGACGCGCCGCTGTTCGACGCCGACTTCTTCGGCATCTCGCCGCGCGAGGCGCTGTCGATGGACCCGCAGCAACGGCTGCTGCTGGAGACCTCGTGGGAGGCGCTGGAGGACGCGGGCGTGGACCCCGGCGGCCTGCGCGGCTCGGCCACGGGCGTGTTCGTCGGCTCGACCGGGGCCGACTACCGGCCGCCCGCCGACCTGCGCGGGCACCTGCTCGCGGGCAACGCGGCGAGCGTGCTGTCCGGCCGGGTGTCGTACGTGCTCGGGCTGGAGGGCCCGGCGATGACCATCGACACGGCGTGTTCGTCGTCGTTGGTGGCGCTGCACCTGGCGGCGCGGTCGCTGCGGTCGGGTGAGTCCTCGCTGGCGCTCGCGGGCGGTGTCACGGTGATGTCGACGCCGATCGCGTTCGAGGAGTTCACCCACCAGGGCGGGCTCGCGGCGGGCGGCCGGTGCCGGTCGTTCGCCGACTCCGCCGAGGGCGTGGGCTGGTCCGAGGGCGTCGCCGTGCTGGTGCTGGAGCGCCTGTCGGACGCGCGGCGCCACGGGCACGAGGTGCTGGCGGTGGTGAAGGGCTCCGCGGTGAACCAGGACGGTGCGTCGAACGGGTTGACGGCGCCGAACGGTCCTTCGCAGCAGCGGGTGATCCGGGCGGCGTTGGCGGATGCCGGGCTGCGTCCGTCCGAAGTGGACGTGGTCGAGGCGCACGGCACCGGGACGACCCTGGGCGACCCGATCGAGGCGCAGGCGTTGCTGGCCACCTACGGCCAGGACCGGGAGCGGCCCCTGCTGCTGGGCTCGATCAAGTCGAACCTCGGGCACACCCAGGCCGCGTCCGGGGTCGCCGGGGTGATCAAGGTCGTGCAGGCCATGCGCCACGGCGTCGTGCCCCGCACGCTGCACGTGGACGCGCCGTCGTCGCACGTGGACTGGACGGCCGGCGAGGTCGCCCTGCTCACCGGGCAGGTGGCGTGGCCGGAGACGGGCGCGCCGCGCCGGGCCGGGGTGTCGTCGTTCGGCGCGAGCGGCACCAACGCGCACGTCGTCGTCGAACAGGCCCCGCCCGCGCGGCCCGAGCCCGCCGCCGACGTGGCCGGGCCGCTGCCCGTGCTGCTGTCGGCACGCGGTCCGGAGGCGCTGAGGGGCCAGGCCGCCCGGCTGCTCGGGCACCTCGACCACGTGGACCTCGCGGACCTGGCCGTGGCGTCCGCCCGCGCCCGCGCGCACCTGCCGCACCGCGCGGCCGTCGTGTGCGGTGACCGGGACGAGCTGGTGCGCGGCCTGACCGCGCTGGCCGAGGGCCGGGCGAGCGGTGTGGTCGCCGCCCGCGAACCCGCGCGGGCCTGGGTGTTCGCCGGCCAGGGCGCGCAGCGGGCGGGCATGGGGCTCGGGCTGGCGGCCCGGTTCCCGGTGTTCGCCGACGCGCTGGACGAGGTCGCCGCCGTGCTGGCCGGCGAGCTGGACCGGCCGCTGCGCGACGTGCTGGCGTCCGACGAGCTGGACCTCACCGGGTACACCCAGCCCGCGCTGTTCGCCTTCCAGGTGGCGCTGTCGCGGCTGCTGGAGTCGTGGGGGCTGCGGCCGGACGTGCTGGTCGGGCACTCGGTCGGCGAGATCGCCGCCGCGCACGTCGCGGGCGTGCTGTCGCTGGAGGACGCGTGCCGCCTGGTGGCCGCCCGGGGCAGGCTCATGCAGGCGCTGCCGGTCGGCGGCGCGATGGTGGCCGTGCGGGCCACCGAGGCCGAGGTGACGCGGCTGCTCACCGCCGGCGTGGCGCTCGCGGCGGTGAACGGGCCGGAGTCGGTCGTGCTGTCCGGCGTGGCCGAGGAGGTCGCGGCGGTCGCCGACCGGTTGACCGCCGACGGCCGCAAGACCCGCGCGCTGCGGGTGAGCCACGCCTTCCACTCCCCGCTGGTGGACCCGGTGCTGGAGGAGTTCGGCCGGGTCGTCGCCGGGCTGCGGTTCGCGCCGCCGCGCGTGCCGGTCGTGTCGACGGTCGCCGTCGGCGCGGACCACACCGACCCGGCCTACTGGGTCGGGCAGGTCCGGGCCACCGTGCGGTTCGCCGACGCGGTCGCCGGGACGCGGGCCGACGTGTTCGTGGAGATCGGCCCGGACGGCTCGCTGTCGGGCGCGGTGCGGCAGGTGCTGCCGGGAGCGGTGGCGGTGCCCGCGCTGCGCGGCGACCGGTCCGAGCCCGTCGCGGTGGTCGAGGCCCTGGCCCGCCTGCACGCGCACGGCGCGGACGTGGACTGGGCGGCGTTCCACGGTGGCCGCCGCGCCCGCCGGGGCGCGCTGCCGACCTACGCGTTCCAGCGCGAGCGGTTCTGGCCGAGGGACGCCGTGCCGACCGCCGACCCGACGTCGGGCTGGCGCTACGGCTCCGATTGGGCGCCGCTCGACCTGCCCGCCGCCCGGCCCGGTCCGCTGGTGGCGGTCGTGCCCGACGCCGGGGACCCGTGGGTCGCCGCCGTGCTGGCCGCGCTGCCGGAGGCCGGGGTGGTGACCGCCGCCGGCGACGTGCCCGACGGCGCGACCGCGCTGTTCTTCGCGGTGGAGGAGTCCGAGCGCGACGGCGTGCCCGCCGCCGTGCTCGACACCGCCGCCCTGCTGCGCGACCTCGGCGACGCGCCGCTGTGGTGCGTCACGCGGGGCGCGGTGGCGGTCGGCGACGAGACGCCGTCCGTGGCCGGTGCCGCGGTGTGGGGCCTGGCCGGGGTGGCCGCTGCGGAGCGCCCCGACCGGTGGGGCGGCGTGGTCGACCTGCCGGTCGAGTGGGACCCGGCCTCGGGGCCCGTGCTGGCCGCCGTGCTGGCGGCCGGCGAGGAGGACCGGGTGGCGGTGCGCGGCGCGGGAGCGCACGGCAGGCGCCTGGTGCGCGTGACCACGGCGCCCGCCGGCGCCTGGCGGCCGAACGGGACCGTGCTGGTCACCGGCGGCACGGGCGCCCTGGGCGGGCACGTCGCCCGCGGCCTGGCCGAGGCCGGCGCCGGGCACCTCGTGCTGCTCAGCAGGCGCGGGCTCGACGCGCCGGGCGCGGACGCCTTGCATTCGGAGTTGGAGGGCCTGGGTGCGCGGGTGGACGTGGTGGCGTGCGACGCCGCCGACCGCGACGCCCTGGCCGGCGTGCTCGCCGGGCTGCCCGACCTGACCGGGGTCGTGCACGCGGCGGGCGTGCTGGACGACGGCCTGCTCGACGGGCTCACGCCGGACCGGTTCACGACCGTGTTCCGCGCCAAGCTTACCGCCGCGCGCAACCTGGACGAGCTGACCCGGGACCGCGACCTCGCGGTGTTCGCGCTGTTCTCGTCGGCGTCGGCGGTCCTGGGCAACGCCGGGCAGGGCAACTACGCCGCCGCCAACGCCGCGCTGGACGCCCTGGCCCACCGCCGGCGCGCCGCCGGGCGCGCCGCGACGTCCGTGGCGTGGGGCGCGTGGGACGGCGGCGGCATGGCCGACGACCCGGCCGCGCGGGAAGCCGCCCACCGGGCCGGCGCGCTGCCGATGGCGCCGCGCCGCGCCGTGGAGGTGCTGCGCGCGCTGGGCGGCGACGCCGCGCCGACCGCCGTGGTCGCCGACGTCGACTGGGAGCGCTACGGCCCGGCGCGCGGGGGCGCGCTCACCGCCGGCCTGACCGGGGCGGGGCGGCCCGCGCCCGACGCCGCCGACGCCCTGCGCGCCCGGCTGGCGGCCGTGCCCGGGGCCGGGCGGCGGCAGGTGCTGCTGTCCCTGGTGCGCGCTGAGGTGGCGGACGTGCTGCGGCACGGCGGCGCGGACCGCGTCGCGGCCGACCGGACGTTCACCGACCTCGGGTTCGACTCGCTGACCGCGGTCGAGCTGCGCGACCGGCTGGCCGCGCTGACCGGGCTGACCCTCGCGGCGACGCTGGTGTTCGACCAGCCCACGCCGCTGGCGCTGGCCGAGCACCTGCACCGGGGCCTCGCCGGTGTCCTCGCGCCGGGCGCCCCGGCGGAGCGGGACCCCGACGACGAGGAGGGCCGGGTGCGGGCGCTGCTCGCGACCGTGCCGCTGGACCGGCTGCGCGACCTCGGCCTGCTGGACGCCCTGCTCGCCCTCGGCGACGCGGCGGACGGCGGCGAGGGGGACCCGGCCGTGGCCGAGGTGAACGAGGTGGCCCTGGACGAGGTGGCCGTCGACGACATGGACCTGGACGCCCTGGTCCGAGCCGCGCTCGACGCGGACCGCTGACCAACCGACCCCGAAGCGGAGAACCATGTCCCACTCCACCGACCAGGTCATCGAGGCGTTCCGGGCGTCGATGAAGGAGAACGAGCGGCTGCGCAGGCTCAACCGGCAGCTGGCCGCCGGCCGCGCCGAGCCGGTCGCCGTCGTGGCGATGAGCTGCCGGTTCCCCGGCGGCGTCACCTCGCCCGAGCAGCTGTGGGACCTGGTGGCGGGCGGCGTGGACGCGGTGGGCCCGCTGCCCGACGACCGGGGGTGGGACCCGGCGGACCTGGCCGTGGGGCCGACCCGCGAGGGCGGGTTCGTGTCCGGGATCGCGGACTTCGACCCGGCGTTCTTCGGGCTCACCCCGCGCGAGGCGCTGGCGATGGACCCCCAGCAGCGGCTGCTGCTGGAGACCTCGTGGGAGGCGTTCGAACGGGCCGGGCTGGACGCCGCGGCCCTGCACGGCAGCCGCACCGGCGTGTTCGTCGGCACCAACGGCCAGGAGTACCTGGACCTGCTGGCCGCGGTGGGCGAGGACGGCAGCCCGCACGCGGGCACCGGCAACGCGGCCAGCGTCGTGTCCGGCCGGCTGTCCTACACCTTCGGGCTGGAGGGCCCGTCGGTCACCGTGGACACGGCGTGCTCGTCGTCGCTGGTGGCGATCCACCTGGCCGCGCAGGCGGTGCGGGCGGGGGAGTGCTCGCTGGCGCTCGCCGGCGGGGTGACGATCATGGTCAGGCCCACCGCGTTCGTGCTCTACGGCCGGCAGGGCGCGGTCGCGCCGGACGGCCGCTGCAAGGCGTTCGCCGAGGGCGCGGACGGCGTGGGCTGGGCCGAGGGCGTGGGCCTGGTGCTGCTGGAGAAACTGTCCGACGCGCGCCGCAACGGCCACCCGGTGCTGGCGGTGCTGCGCGGGTCCGCGGTGAACTCCGACGGCGCGTCCAACGGGTTGACCGCGCCCAGCGGTCCGGCGCAGCGGCGGGTGATCCGGCAGGCGCTCGTGGCGTCCGGGCTGTCGGCGGCCGACGTGGACCTGGTCGAGGCGCACGGCACCGGCACGGCGCTGGGCGACCCGATCGAGGCCGCGGCGCTGCTGGCGACCTACGGCCGGGACCGCGCGCGGCCGGTGCTGCTGGGGTCGGTGAAGTCGAACCTGGGGCACGCGCAGGCGGCGTCCGGCGTGGCCGGGCTGATCAAGGTCGTGATGGCGATGCGGCACGGCACCGTGCCCGCCACCCTGCACGCCGGGAGCCCCTCGCGGCGAGTCGACTGGTCCGGCGGCGCGGTCGAGCTGGCGACCGAGGCCCGGCCGTGGCCGGAGACGGGTGCGCCGCGCCGTGCGGCGGTGTCGTCGTTCGGGGTGAGCGGCACCAACGCGCACGTCGTGGTGGAGGCCGCGCCCGCCGCCGGGGACGTCGGGGACGCCGGGAACACCGTGCCCCCCGGGCCGGTGCCCGCCGCGCTGCCCTGGGTGCTGTCGGCGCGCTCCCGCGAGGCGTTGCGGGCGCAGGCCGCGCGGGTGCGCGACCACCTCGCCGACCGCGGCGACCGGCCGGTGGACGTGGCCTTCTCGCTGACCTCCACCAGGACCGCCCTGCCGCACCGCGCCGTCCTGCTCGACCCGGCCGACCTGGGCGCGCTCGCGGCCGGCCGCCCCTCTGCCACCACCGCCGAGGGGGTCGCCGACCCCGACGCGGCGGGGCCGGTGTTCGTGTTCCCCGGTCAGGGCGCGCAGTGGGTCGGCATGGGCGCGCGGCTGCTGGACGAGTCCCCGGTGTTCGCCGAGCGGATCGGGCAGTGCGCCGACGCCCTGGCCCCGCACGTGGACTTCTCGCTGGTGGACGTGCTGCGCGACGGGCTCGCACTGGACCGCGTGGAGGTCGTGCAGCCGGTGTCGTGGGCGGTGGTGGTGGCGCTGGCGGCACTGTGGGAGGCGCACGGCGTCCGCCCGGCCGCCGTCGTGGGCCACTCGCAGGGCGAGGTCGCGGCGGCGTGCGTGGCCGGCGGGCTGTCGCTGGAGGACGGCGCGCGGGTCGTCGCGCTGCGGGCGCGGGCGATCGGGCGGGCGCTGTCCGGGCGCGGCGGGATGCTGTCGGTGGCGCTGCCCGAGGCGGAGGTGGTCCCCCGGCTGGGGCCGGGGCTGTCGGTCGCCGCAGTCAACGGGCCCGCCGCGGTCGTGGTGTCGGGCGAACCGGCCGCGCTGGACGAGCTGGCCGAGGCGTTGGCCGGCGAGGGCGCGCGGGTGCGGCGGGTCGCCGTCGACTACGCCTCGCACAGCGCGCACGTGGACGCCGTGCGCGAGGACCTGCTCGCGGCGCTGGCGCCCGTGCGGCCCCGGACCGGGGCGGTGCCGTTCTTCTCCACCCGCGCCGGCGACTGGTTCGACACCGCCGGGCTCGACGCCGGGTACTGGTTCGCGAACCTGCGCGAGACCGTGCGGTTCGAGCGGGCCGTGCGCGAGCTGGTCGCGGTGGGGCACCGGGCGTTCGTCGAGGTCGGGCCGCACCCGGTGCTCACCGCCGCGGTGCAGGCGACCGCGGAGGCCGCGGGCGCGCCGGTCGCCGCCGTGGGCACGCTGCGGCGCGACGACGGCGGGTTCGCCCGGTTCGCGCTGTCGCTGGGCGAGGCGTTCTGCGCGGGCGTGGCGGTGGACTGGTCCGGGTTCTTCCCCGGCGCGCGCCGGGTCGACCTGCCGACCTACCCGTTCCAGCGCACCAGGCTGTGGCCCGACCTGCCCGCGCCCGCGGTGAGCGGCCGGTTCCGCACCGGGTGGGCGCCGATCGGTCCCGGCCGCCCGCTCGACGGCACGTGGCTGGTCGCGGTGACCGACGAGGGGGCCGGCCGGCCGGGCGGCTCGGCGGTCCACGTCGTGGTGTCCGCCGACCCCGAGGTCACCGCGGCCCGGATCACCGAGGCGCTCGACGGCGTCGAGCCGGTCGGGGTGCTGGCGCTGACCGCCACGGACGACGGGGCCACGGGCGTCGCGCTGACGACGGCGCTGTTGCGCGCCCTGGGTTCCCTCGGCCTCTCCGCACCGCTGTGGTGCGTGACGCGGGGCGCGGTGTCGACCGGGGACGACGACCCGGTGACCAACCCGGGTCACGCGGCGCTGTGGGGCCTGGGGCGGGTGGCCGCCCTGGAGCACCCGGAGCGCTGGGGCGGGCTGGTCGACCTGGCCGGCGACGAACTGCTCCTGCCCGACGGGCCCGAGGACCAGGTGGCGGTGCGCCCCGGCGGGCTCCTCGGCCGTCGGCTCGTGCCGGTCGTCGAGAGCCCCGCGGCGCCCGCCCTGAGCGGCACGGTGCTGGTGACCGGTGGCACCGGCTCGGTCGGGTCGCGCGTCGTCCGCTGGGTCCTGGAGCACGGGGCGGAGCACGTCGTGGTCGTCGCGCCGGACGCGCACGAGGCCGCGGCCGACGTGACGCCGGTCGCGTGCCCGGTCACCGACCGGGAGGCGCTGGCCGCCGCGCTCGCCGCGATCCCCGCCGACCGGCCGCTGACCGCCGTGGTGCACGCCGCGCGCGCCGCCACCGCCGGCAGTCTGTCCACTGTGGACATCGTGGGCCTGCTCGACCCGGTCCGCGCGGCGCTGGCCGGCGTCTCGGTGCTGGACGAGCTGGCCGGGGACGTGCCGCTCGTGGTCTTCGGCGGGCTGGCCGGCGTCGTCGGCGGTCCGGGGGGGGGGGGGGGGGGGGGGGGGGGGGGGGGGGGGGGGGG
>NZ_JBHSQO010000022.1:0-128010 GCF_042658445.1 Saccharothrix lopnurensis
CGTGGCTGGTGGCCCGCCGCGCGGTCACGCCGCGCGCCCTGCTCGCCGGGGCGGCCGCGCTGGTGCTGCTCGTCGGCGCGGCGGCGCCGGCGGCCGGTCCCGCGCTCGACCGCGCCTTCCAGGAGAAGACCCACATCGCGGGCACCAACGTGGACACCCGCGAGCTGCGCTGGCAGGCCGCCGCCCGCCTGGTCGCCGAGCACCCGGTGCTGGGGGTCGGGCCGGGGGGCTTCCGCGCCGGCTACCCCGCCGCCTCCCACAACGCCGAGGTCGACGAGCAGTCCCCGGTGGCGCACAACACGTACCTGGAGGTCGCCGCCGAGCTGGGCCTGCCCGGCTTCGCGCTGTTCGCCGCGCTGCTGGCGCTCACCGCGGTCACCGCCGAACGCGTCCTGCGCGCCACCACCGACCCCGCGTCGGTCGTCGCCGTGCAGGCGAGCCTGATCGCCGTCGCGGTCGCCTCGGCCTTCCTGTCCCAGCAGTACTACCTGCCCCTGTGGTCCCTGGTCGCGGTCGTGGCCGCGGCCGACCTGCGCCTGAGGAGAACGAGCTACCTTGCGTGTGCTCCACGTGATCAGTGAGATGGGGACCGGGGGCGCCGAAGCCCTGGTCGCCGGGATGACCCGCGCCGGCGGGCGGTTCGGCTGGCACTCGGCGGTCGCGAGCGGCGGCGGTCACCGGGCCGAGGCGCTGCGCGCGCTGGGCGTGCCCACGTTCACCGTGCCGGTCGCGCGCCGCAGGCCGGCCGGCGTGCTGCGCGCCGCCACCGCGACCAGGGCCGCGATCGGCAGCTTCCGGCCCGAGGTCGTGCTGGCCCACAACGTGTCCGCGAGCCTGGTCACCCGGCTCGCGGCGCTGCCCCACCGGCTGCCGCTGCTGACCGTCTTCCACGGCGTGTCCGACGCGGACTACGCGGGCGCCGCGCGCGTGCTCCGGCGCACCTCCCGCACCGTGGTGGCGGTCGCCGACGCCACCGCCGACCGGTTGCGCGCCGCGGGCGTCCCCGACCCGGTGGTGATCCCGAACGCGGTGTTCCCGCAGGCCGAGCGGGTGGACCGGGCCGTCGTGCGCGCGGTGCACGGCGTCGGCCGGGACGTGCCGGTCGCGCTGTGCCCGGCCCGCCTGGAACCCCAGAAGCGGCACGACGTGCTGCTGGAGGCGTGGGCCAGGCTCGACCCGGACGCGGTGCTGTGGCTGGCCGGCGACGGCAGCCGCCGCGACGTGCTGGAGAAGCTGACGGCCGAGCTGGGCATCACCGACCGGGTCCGGTTCCTGGGCAACCGCTGCGACGTGCCCGACCTGCTGGCCGCCGCCGACGTCACCGTGCTCACCAGCGACTGGGAGGGGATGCCGCTGGCCGTGCTGGAGTCGCTGGCCGCCGGTCGCCCGGTGGTGGCGACCGACGTGGACGGCGTGCGCCAGGCCCTGGCCGGCGGTGGCGGGATCGTGGTGCCGCCCCGTGACCCCGGGGCCACGGCGGAGGCGCTGCGCCGGCTGCTCGACGACCCCGGCGTCCGGGCCGACCTGGGCGCGGAGGGCCGCGCGTCGGTGCGGCGCGTGCACGACCCGGACGCGCTGATGCGCTCCTACGACGAGCTGCTGCGCACCGCGATCGGCGACGAGCGGTGACCGGTCTCCTGACCCGCCTCGCCCCGTGGCGCCCGGCGTTGACCGCCGTCGGGGTGGCGGTGCTCGTCGCGGCGGTGGTGGTGCTGTTCGTGGAGGTGCGCGGCGAGGAGCACGAGAGCCGCGTGGGCCTGCTCGCCGGACCGGTCGCCTCCGACGGGCCCGCCCAGTTCGGCGAGGTCGTCGCGCTCTCGCTGCCCGCGCTGGTCGAGGTGGCGCGCAGCCCCTCGGTGCTGCGCGCCCCCGCCGAGGCGGTCGGGATCGCGCCGGCGGACCTCGCGGGGCGCGTCTCGGTCGAGCTGGTGCCCGCCTCGGGCCTGGCCCGGCTGTCCGTGCGCGCGCCGACCGCCGACCAGGCGAGCGAGGCGGTGAACCTGATCGCGCGGACCGTGGTGGACGCCGACCTGCTCGCCCCCGCCGCCCGCCTCCGCCTGCTCGACCGGCCGGAGACCAGGCGGGTCGCGCCGGACCGCCCGCTGGCGTTCGGCCTGGCGCTGGTCGCGGGCGTGGTCGCGGGCCTGGGCGCCTACGCGTTCGGGCACCTGCGGCGCACCCGCGCGGGTGACCGGGTGCGCGCGGCGCTGGTCGCGGGCGGGGTGCGGCACCCGGTGGCGGTGCTGGACGACGACGACCCGGACCTGGTGCGGCGGCTGGCCGTGCTGTGCGGCGCGGCGGCGCGGCCGGCGCGCGTGGTGGCCGTGGTGCCGGAGCTCACCGGGCGCGCCGAGGCGCTGGCCGCCGAGCTGCCGGACAAGACCGGTGAGCCCGCCGACGGCGACGCGCTGATCGCGCTGGCGCCCCGGGACCGGGGCCGGCACGACGAGCTGGCCGCCGTGGTCGGCGCGCTGCCCGCCCCCACGACCGTGGTCGGGGTGGTGCTGGCGTGACCGCGCTGCGCACGCGGGCCGCCCGCGGGCACCTGCTGCTCGTCGGGCTGGTGGGCCTGGTGGGTGTCGTAGGCGCGTGGCGCGCGCTGCGGCCCGCGTGGCAGGCGCCGACGCCGACGGCCGCGAACGCGGCCGAGGAGCGGATGCAGGACTTCCGGGACGCGCTGTACTTCCCGATCCGCGAGTTCCTCGACGGCGGCAACCCCTACCACCCGGCGGAGATGTTCGCGCACTGGCCGGTGCGGCAGAACTTCAACCTCTACCAGCCCTACCACCTGGTGCTGCACCTGCCGTTCGCGCTGCCCGGGTACCGGGTGGGCGCGGTGGCGTTCGCGCTGGCCTCGCTGGTGCTCCTGGTCCTGCTGGCGGTGCTGGCGGCGGGCCGGTTGCGCCCGCACGCGCCCCTGGCGGTCGGCACGGCGGTGGTCGCGACGCTGCTGGTGCTCAGCCAGGTGGGCAAGGCCCAGCTGTACGTCGGCCAGGTCAACCCGCTGATCGCGGTCGGCGCGGCGGGCGCGCTGCGGTGGCGCGACCGGCACCCGCGGTGGGCGGCGGTGGCGCTCGCGCTGGCGTGGCTGAAGCCGCAGTTCGGCCTGCCGCTGGCGCTGCTGCTGTTCGCCCGGGGCTCGCGGCGGGTCGCGCTGACCGGCACGGCGGTGGCGGCGGTGGCGAGCCTGGTCGTGGTGGTGCCGCTGGTGGCGCGCGGCGGGCCGGGCGCGTTCCTCGACGCGGTCGCGGCGAACCTCGCGCACGCCGCCCACACCCCCTACGGCGCGGTGGATTCCCCGACGTCCCAACGCATCGACCTCGCGGCCGTGTTCTTCCGGCTCACCGGCTGGTCGCCGCCGGGCGCGGAAGTGGTGGCGCCGGTGGGCGCGCTCGCGGTGAGCGCGGTGTTGGCGCGCCGGCTGGACCGGGCGGGCGCGCCGGCCGCGGCCGACCTGCTGACGTGCCTGGCCGTGGCGGTCGCGGTGGTGCACCAGCCCGGTGACGTGCTCATCGCGGTGCCCGCGCTGGTGGCGGTGGCGGTGGTGTGGTGGCCGCGCCGCCGGGAGCGGGCCTGGCGGCCGGTCGGGTTGGTGCTGCTGCTGGTGGCGGTGCCGTTCGCGCACCTGCACTTCGTCGGCCTCGCGGTCCGGGACGTGCTGGGCGCGCGGGCCGACGTGACCCTGGACGGCGTGGCGGTCGTGCTGGCGTGGGCGCTGCTGGTGGCGTTCGCCTCGAAGGCCCGGTGCGGACGACCGTGACCAACGACGCGGCGGTGCGCGGTTCGCTCTGGTTATTCCTGGTGAACGTGGTCAGCAAGGGCAGCCAGGTGGCGGTCACCCTGGTGCTGGCGGCGTTCCTCACCCCCGGGGCGCTGGGGCTGGTCGCGCTGGCCGTGGCGCTGGTGAACATCGGGCAGGTCGTGCAGTCGATGGGCGTGTACGACGTGATCAGCCGCACCGCGGGCGACCCGCGCCGGGTGGCGGGCACGCTGCTGGTGCTCAGCGCGGGCGCGGGCGCGGTGTCGGCGCTGGTGCTGGTGGCGGCGGCCGACGAGGTGGCGCGGGCGCTGGACGCGCCGGGGGCCGCGCCGCTGGTGCGGCTGGCGGCGCTGAGCCTGCCGTTCTCGGCCGTGGCCGGGGTGCAGATGGGGTTGCTCCACCGGGACCTGGACTTCCGGCGCAGGCTGCTGCCCGACGCCGGGGGCGCGGTGCTCGGCGCGGCGGTGGCGATCGCGCTCGCGGTGGGCGGCGCGGGACCGTACGCGCCGGTGCTGGGGCTGCTGTGCACGGCGGTGTCCGCGCCGCTGCTGGCGGTGCTGGTGGGGGTGCGGGTGCGGCCGGGGTGGGACGCGGCGGCGGCCGGCGAGTCGCTGCGCTGGATCGCGGTGGTCGGGCCGGGCGCGCTGGTCGCGGTGCTGCTGATCAACGTGGACTACCTGGCCGTGGCGCGGGTGCTGGGCGCCGAGGCGGTCGGCGCGTACTCGCTGGCGTACCGGATCGCCTGGGTGCCCTACATCCTGGTGGCGGTGGTGCTGGGCGGTGTCCTGCTGCCGCTGTGCGCGGAGCTGCTGCGCGAGGGGCGGGAGCTGTCCGGTGTGGTCGGTCGGTTCACGCTGGCCGTGCTGGCGCTGACCGGCGGCCTGTACGCGGTGGTGGCGGTGTCGGCGGACCGGGTCGTGGTGTTCGGCGCGCGGTGGGCCCCGGCGGCGCTGCCGCTGGCGCTGCTGTGCCTGTACGGCCTGGGGATCAGCCTGCTGCACGTCTGGTACCAGGTGCTCAAGGCCACCGGGCACGCGCGCCGCTACCTGGCGCTGGAGGTGACCCACCTGCTCCTGCTGGTGTCGGGCCTGGTCCTGGTCACCGCCCGGGGCGTGGTGGCGGTGTCGCTCGTGCACGCGGTGGCGGCGTGGGTGCTGGTGCCGGTGACGTGGCGGGCGTTGGCGCGCCGGGGGCTGGCCCCGCCGGCGCGGTCCCTGGCGCGCGGCGCGGCGGGGGTGGTGGCGGCGGCCGGGTGCGCCGCGCTGGTGGTGTGGCCGGCCGGTGAGGTGTTCGGGCCGCCCGGTTCGGTGGCGGGCGCGGGAATCCAGGGGGTGGTGCTGGTGGCGGTGTGCGGTGCGGTCGTGGTGGGCGTGAACCGGGACGTGCTGCGGGGGGTGCGGCGGTGAAGGTCGTGCACGTGAGCCAACCCGTGACCGCGGGCGTGGCGGCGGTGGTGCTGGGCCTGGCGCGCGCGCAGCGGGACCGGGGGTGGCAGGTCACCGTGGTGTGCCCGCCGGGGCCGCTGGCCGCGCGGGCGCGGGGCGCGGGCCTGCGGGTGGAGGAGTGGCGGGCCGGCCGCCGACCCGGGCCGGGGGTGGTGGCCGAGGCGTTCCGGCTGCGGCGCGTGCTGCGGCGGTTGGCGCCGGACGTGGTGCACCTGCACAGCTCCAAGGCCGGCCTGGCCGGGCGGCTCGTGCTGCGCGGGCGGCGGCCGACGCTGTTCCAGCCGCACCTGTGGTCGTTCCAGACGGCCCAGGGGTTCCTGGGGCGCGCGTCGCGGTGGTGGGAGCGGTTCGGCTCGCGGTGGACCCACCAGCTCGTGTGCGTGAGCGACGACGAGCTGGTGGTCGGGCGGGTCGCCGGCATCGGCGGGTCGGCCGAGGTGGTGTGCAACGGGGTGGACACCGAGCGGTTCCGCCCGAGCGACCGGCTGGCCGCGCGGTGGCGGCTGGGGCTGCCGGACCGGCCCACCGCGGTGTGCGTGGGCCGGCTGACCCACCTGAAGGGCCAGGACCTGCTGCTCTCGGCGTGGCCCGCGGTGCTGGCCGCGGTGCCCGACGCCCGGCTGGTGCTGGTCGGGGACGGGCCGATGGGGCACCGCTGGCGGCCCGCGTTCCTGGACGAGTCGGTGCGGTGGTGGGGCCACGACGACGAGACCGCCGACTTCTACGCGGCGGCGGACGTGGTGGTGCTGCCGTCGCGGGCGGAGGGGATGGCGCTGGTGCCGCTGGAGGCGATGGCGTGCGGCCGGTCCGTGGTGGCGTTCGACGTGGGCGGGGTGCGGCAGGCCCTCGGCTCGGCCGGGGCGGTGCTGCCGGTCGGCGACGTCGCCGGGCTGGCGGCGGCGATCTCGGCCCGGCTGCTCGACACCGCGTCGGTCGACGCGGAGGGCAGGCGCGGGCGTCGGCGGGTCGAGCTGCTGTTCGACCGCAGGCAGGCGAACGAGCAGGTCACGACCCTGGTGGAGAAGCTGGTGGACCGTGGGTGAGCGGCTGAGGGTGGCGTACCTGCTGACCCAGGACGGCGGCGGGCCGGTGGACGTGGCGGTGCGGCTCGCGCGGGCCCTGCTCGACTCGGGCGAGGCGGACGTGCGGGTGTTCGGGCCGGTGCCCCGGCGCGGGGCCGAGCTGCTGGGTGAGAACCACGAGCGGGTGGAGGTCGGGGGCAAGTCGGACGTGCGCGCCGGGCGCCGGGCGCGGGCGGCGCTGCTGGCCTGGCGGCCCGACGTGGTGCACGCGCAGGACCGGCGCTCCGGGCTGGTTGCGGCCGGGCTGGTCGCGGCCGGGCTGGTCGTGGCCGGGCCGCGGGCGCGGTGCGGGGTGGTGCAGACCTACCACGGCGTGCCGGACGACGTGGGCGAGGCGTGGTTCCGCGGGGTGGCGCGGGCGCCCGGCCCGTCGCCGTACACGCGGACCGTGCTGGCCGCCGACGCGGTGGTGGCGCGGGCGGTGCACCGGACCGTGGTGCCGGCGCGGGCGATGGGGCTGTTCCTCAGCTCCCGGCTGAGGGTGCCCGCGCGGCGGCTGGCGCACATCGACAACTGCGTGGGCGCGGCCCGGCCGCACCCGCCGTCCGGCCCGGTGCGGCGGCTGGTGTTCGTCGGGCTGCTGGTGGCGCGCAAGGGGGTGGCGACGCTGCTGGAGGCGCTGGCCGTGCCCGGGGTGATGCCCGCGGACGCGACGCTGGCGGTGGTCGGGGACGGGCCGGAGCGGGCGCGGGCGGAGGTGCTGGCGGGGCGGCTGGGCGGGCGCGTGCGGTTCCTCGGGTTCCGCCCCGACGTGCCGGAGCTGCTGCGGGCGCACGACGCGTTGGTGCTGCCGTCCACGATGGAGCAGCAGCCGCTGGTGGTGGCCGAGGCGATGGCGGCGGGCAAGCCGGTGGTCGCCACGGACACCGGCGGTGTGGCGGACATGCTCGGCGACGCGGGCCGGCTGGCCGCGCCCGGTGACGTGGCGCAGCTCGCGGCCCGGCTGCGGGCGCTGTTCGAGGACCCGGACCCGGGGCGGACCGGGCGGGAGCTGGCGGAGCGGGCGCGGGAGCGGTTCGCGCCGGGGGTGTGCGCCGGTCGGCACCTCGCGCTGTACCGCGAGGTGCTGGGGTGGCCCGGGGGCTGACCTCGGGTGGCGTTCGCCGGACGGGGGTGACCCGACCGCGACGAACGCCACCCCGGGTCAGCCCGGCGTGGGTGTCGTGGTCGGGGCCTCGGTGGTCGTGTCGGTCGTCGGCGGGGTCGTGGTCGGGTCCGCGGAGGTCGGGTCCGCGGAGGTCGGGCCCCCGGTGGTCGGCGCGCTGGAGGTCGGCGCGTCGGTGGGCGTGGTCGCGGGCGTCGTCGTGGCGGGGTCGGTGGTCGTCGTGGGGTCCGGCCGGGTGGTCGTGGTCTCCTGGGCCGGCGGCCTGACCAGGACCAGCGCGTCGGCGGCGGCCAGCTCGACGGTCGCGGGCACGGGGTCCCCGGTGTCGAGGTCCACCAGCCCCGCCGGCGGCGTCACCACGACCTTCTGCCCGGTCGGGTTGACCGCCACGTACCCGCCGGTGAAGCGGCGGTCCCACACCCCGGAGGGCAGCCGGTTCGCGGTCTCGACCGCCTCGCCCAGCTCGGCCTCCTGGTAGTCCGACCAGTCCGGGTGGCGGTAGTCCTTGGTGGTCGCCCCGCTCCAGCAGGTGTACGGGCTCGCCAGCAGGGCCGCGGTGGCGTAGCCGACCCGTTCCTCCCGCTCGCTCCTGGTGTGCGTGATCAGCAGCAGCCACGTCTCGCCGAGCGCGGCCTGCGAGCGCAGCTCCTTCCACTCGTTGCCCTTGAAGGTGAGCAGCTCGCCCGTGCCGGTGTCGCGGAGGCCGAAGTTCTCCTCCATCGCGCCGTGGTAGCGGGAGTGCGCCGACCAGCGCCCGGCCGTCAGGTGCGACTCGGACACGTTCGGGACCAGCATCTTCCCCGCCTTCTGGAGGGCGTCGCCGGCCGTGGTGAGGAACGCGTCCAGGCCCTCGCGGATGATCCGGTCGGACTCGGCCGCGTCCTCCGCGCCCTTGACGACCGCCGAGGAGTAGTAGCGCAGGGAGCTGAAGTCGTTGTCCGCCAGCACCCCGTCCCAGCCCTCGCGCACCAGCTCGGTGGTCACCGCCTCGGTCCACGCCTTCTGGTAGGAGGGGTCCCACACGGCCATCTGCCAGTGCTTCGGGTACGGCTTCCACTCGATCCGGTGGTTCTCCGTGTCCACCGCGAACCACTGGGGGTTGTGCCGCTGGGCGGCGAAGTAGCCGACGCCGCTGGGCAGGAACGGCGCGTCGTCGTCGCCGATGACCGCGCCGGGGTAGTTGCGGGTGCTGGAGAAGTCCTTGTAGACCAGCACCTTGATGTCCGGGTTCAGCTTCTTGAGCCGGCGCAGGGCCTTGGTCTCGGTCGCGTTGAGCACCACCAGGTCGTAGTGCTGGGCGGCGAACTTCAGCTCCACCGCGCTCGGCGGCTCGCCGATGCCGTACCACCAGGCGCACGGCGCGAGCGGCTTGGGCGGCGGGGCCAGCGGGTCCGCCGGGGGCCTGCCCCCGACCTGGCCCGTGGCGGAGTCGACGGTGCAGCCCGAGCCCGCCAGCAGCAGCGCGGCGGCGCACAGCAGCCCCGCCGCCCGGCGCGCCCGCCGGATCAGCGATCCCTTCGGCACAACAGCTCACCCACCGTCTGCAACAGGATCTTGACGTCCAGCCACAAGGACCAGTTCGCTATGTAGTAGTTGTCGTACCGGGACCTGTCGACGATCGAGGTGTCGCCCCGGAGGCCGTGCACCTGCGCCAGCCCGGTCAATCCCGTGGGAACTCGGTGCCGGGCCCAGTACAGCTCGTGGATCGCGGAGAACTCGCGCACGAAACCCGGCCTTTCCGGGCGCGGGCCGACGATCGACATGTCGCCCCGGATGATGTTCCACAACTGGGGCAGTTCGTCCAGGGACGAATTGCGCAGGAATCGTCCGACTGGTCCGACCCGGCGATCTCCGGTCACCGACCAGGTGATTTGGGAATCGTCTTCGCCCAGCATTCTCACGCTGCGCAACTTGTAGAGCACGAAAGGCTGATCATCCATCCCGATCCGGACCTGCCGGAAGATCACCGGCCGCCCGCTCTCCAGCAGCACGGCCAGCGCGCACAGGGCGATCACCGGTGACAGCGCCACCAGCGCGCCGGCGGCCAGCAGCACGTCCATGCCGCGCTTGACCCACCAGCTCGGCCTGCTGGTCGGCGCGGTGCCCAGCCGCATCAGCGGGTAGCTGCGCAGCCGCTCGACGTCGGGGCCGTCCTGGTGGAGCTCGTACATCCGGGGCACCACCAGGGTGGTGCAGCCCAGCCGGTGGGCGGTGATGGCCGAGTCGACCACGGACGACTCGCGGGCGCGGGAGAACGCCAGCACCACCGTGCCCACCCCCAACCGGCCGATCGAGTCGGCCAGGTCCCCGTCCAGCAGGTCGACCGGCAGCGCGGCCGGGTCGAGCGCCGGCTCCGGGTCGACGAACCCGACCGGCCGCAGGCCGAACTCCGGGTGCGCGAGCATCGCGCCGACCAGGTCGACGCCGACCTTGCCCGCGCCGACCACGATCGCCCGGTCGCAGCGGTGGAACCGGCGCCGGCACCAGCGGCCGAACGCGAACACCGCCAGCCGCGCGGGCTCGCCGGCCGCGGCGAAGACCAGCACCGATCGCTGGGCGGCGAGCGCGGGCTCGTCCGCGACCAGCCCGACCCCGGTGACCAGGGCGAAGGCCAGTGCGGTCGCGCCGAGCGAGCGGGGCAGGTCCTGGAGCCAGGACAGCCACAGCCGCCGCCGGTACAGCCGGCCCGCGGCGCGGGCGCCCAGCAGCGCCGCCGCCACCACCGCGGCCCACCACCAGTCCGGGCGGCACCGCGCGACCGCCAGCGCCACCGCGCCCGCGTCGACCGCGACCAGCAGCACCGCCACCGCGTTCACCCGCCGGAGCAGGTCCGACCACGAGGACTCGCGCGGCCCCGGGCCCCGCCGCCGCGACGCCGGGGGCCGGGTGGCCGCCGAGCGCACCCCGTTCACCCCCACCCCGTTCACCCCCACCCCGTTCACCGCGGACCGCCCGGGCCGGGGGCCGCGGGCGTGCCGCACACGCCACACCACATCAGGACGTCGTCCTCTCCACCAGGAACTCGATATTGGTCACCCGTTCGAGACCAGTCGAACGGGGAAGCGCTAGTCACTCGGTGTAAATTCAGTGCGCCTTCCTTGGATTAGTTCACTCTTTCGGGAACGGTTTTTCCTCTTCTCGGTCAGGGCCGGTCGGTCGGGCACCGGCGAATTCGCCCCGCCGCCCCACCCGGAACGCCCGGGGTGGCCGGATCGGGTCGGGACACGCAGGCGAATAATTCTGACCCGACATCCGACATCCAGTGAAATGGGGCCCTTTGACCGTCGATGAAGGCGCCGTGCGCACCACGTCGGAACAGGGCGCACCGGCCCTTTCCCCCGGCCGCGGCACCAGCGCCCGAGCCCACGTCGTGCTGCCCGCCTACAACGAGGCCGCGTCGCTGCCGCCGCTGCTCCGCCGGCTCGCGGACGTCGCCCTCGCCGAACGGCTCACCGCCTGGGTCGTGGACGACGGCTCGTCCGACGGCACCGCCGAGGTGGTCGCCGCCGGCGTGCCCGGCCTGGACCTCAGGCTCGTCAGCCACCCGGTGAACCTCGGCCTCGGCCAGGCCGTCCAGTCCGGCCTGCGCGCCGTGCTCGCGGAGGCCGCCGGGTCCGACCTCGTCGTGGTGATGGACGCCGACGACACCCACGACCCGGACCTGCTGCGCCGGCTGCGCGCGGAGATCGACGCGGGCGCGGACGTGGTGATCTGCTCCCGCTTCGTCGACGGCGGCGACGACGCCACCGCGCCCCCGCTGCGCCGGCTGCTCTCGCGCGGCGCGGCCGTGCTGTTCCGGCGCCTGGTGCGGGTCGAGGGGGTGCGCGACTTCACCAGCGGGTTCCGCGCCTACCGCGCGGACCTGCTCGCGCGGGCCACCCGCCACTGGGGCGAGCGGCTGATCGAGGAGCGCGGGTTCGCCTGCATGGTGGAGCTGCTGATGAAGCTGCGGCACTGCCGCCCGGTGGTGACCGAGGTGCCGCTGGTGCTGCGGTACGACCGCAAGCGGGGCGCGAGCAAGATCCGCATCGCCCGGACCGTCGGGCAGTACCTGAGGCTGCTGGCGCGCGACCGCCTCGCGCCCGCGCCGCACCGGGCCCTGTGATGGCCGCCGCGCCCCGGGCGGGCGAGCACGTCGCGGTCGTCGGCGGCGGGATCTGCGGCCTGGCCGCCGCGCACCGGCTGGCCCGCTCGGGCACCGGGGTGACCCTGCTGGAGGGCAGCGACCGGCTCGGCGGCCTGGGCACGTTCTTCCCGTGGCGCGACCGGTGGGTCGAGCGGTTCTACCACTGCGTGATGCCCTCCGACGAGCACCTGCTCGGACTGCTCGACGAACTCGGCCTGCGGTCCTCGATCAGGTGGTCGCCCACCCGGATGGGGATGGTCGTCGCCGGGCGCCACCACCCGTTCAACACGGCCCTGGACCTGCTGCGCTTCACCCCGCTGGGCCTTCCCGACCGGGTGCGCTTCGGCGTGGTCACGCTGCTGCTGCGCCGCCTGGGCCGCGGCCGCGACCTCGACGCCGTCCGGACCGAGGACTGGCTGCGCGGGCTGTACGGCGACCGCGTGTGGGAGCTGCTGCTGGCGCCGCTGTTCGGCGCGAAGTTCGGCGCGCGCTTCGGCGACGTGCCCGCGCTGTACCTGTGGCAGCGCCTGGGGCGCGAGGGCGCGGTCTCGGTGCGCGGCTACCCGGAGGGCGGCTACCGGGCCGTCGTGGACGCGCTGAGGGCCTCGATCGAGGCCCACGGCGGCGTGGTGCGGCTCGGCGCGCCGGTGCGGCGGATCGGCGTCGGCGACGGCGTGCGGCTGGAGCTGCCCGGCGAGGTGCTCACCGCCGACCGGGCGATCTCGACGCTGCCGCTGCCCCAGCTGCGGCAGGTCGCGGACGAGGACCTCGCGCCCCGCCTGCCCGAGGTGGAGCTGCCGTACCAGGGCGTGGTCAACGCGCTGTTCTTCCTGCGCCGCCCGCTGTCGGGCCACTACTGGACGCCCGTGGTGCGCTCCGGCACGGACTTCGACGGCCTGGTCCAGATGACCCCGCTGGCGGGCGTGGAGCCCTACGCCGGCCGCCACCTGGTCTACGCCATGCGCTACACCGACCGCGGCTCCGCGCTGTTCGCGGAGGACGACGCCGCGGTGGCCGAGCGGTGGACCGCGCAGCTGCTGGCCCTGCACCCCGGGCTGGGCCGCGAGGACGTGGAGGACGTGCGCGTGTTCCGGGCGCCGTTCGTGGAACCGGTGTACCCGCTGGGCTACCTGGCGCGGCGGCCGCCGGTGGTGGTCGCCGGCACCCCGCTGCTGCTGGCGACCACCGCCCACGTCTACCCGGACGTCACGAGCTGGAATTCGAGTGTGGGACTCGCGAACCGCGTGGTCGCGACGCCGGCGGGGGCACCAAGACCCGTTCCGGGCTGAGCACCCGCTCGTCACCGACCAGCCGCCGCAGCGCCGCGGCGATCCGGGTCGACGGCGAGCCGGTGCCGTAGGGGGAGGGGATGCGCTCCAGCCGCTCCCGGTGGCCGGGCACGTCGTCCAGCCACCGCAGCACCTCGGCGCGCACCCCCGCCCCCGGCGCCACCAGGGTGCCGAACGTGCCCTCGATCTCCGGCCGCTCGGTGCTGCGCCGCACCACCACGACGGGCCGCTTGAGCACGCTCACCTCCTCCTGGATGCCGCCGGAGTCGGAGACCACCACCGCGGCGTGCCGGGCCAGGGCGAGGAACGCCGGGTACGCCTGCGGCTCCACGACCCGCAGGCCCGCCAGGAGCCCGCCCAGGTTGAAGCCCTCGACCCGCTTGGCCGTGCGGGGGTGCAGCGGCAGCACCACCGGCAGCGGCAGCCGCAGCAGCTCGCGCAGGATGGTCTCCAGGTTCGCCGGGTCGTCCACGTTCTCCGGGCGGTGCACGGTGGCCAGCACGTAGCCGTCCGGCCGCAGCTCGTGCGCGGCCAGCACGACGTCCTCCTCCTCGCGGCCGGGCAGCGCGGCCACGAGCGCCTCGACCACGGTGTTGCCGGTGATCGCGATGCGCTCGTCGGGCACGCCCTCGGCGAGCAGGTTGGTGCGGTTGAGCGGGGTCGGCGCGCAGCACAGGTCGGCGAGGTGGTCGATGGCCACCCGGTTGTGCTCCTCGGGCATCGCCCGGTCGTAGCTGCGCAGGCCCGCCTCGACGTGCACCAGGGGCACCTCGTTGGCGTTGGCGGCCAACGCGCCCGCCAGCGCGGAGGTGGTGTCGCCCTGCACGACCACCGCCCGCGTCGGGTGCTGCGCCAGCAGCCCGTCGACCGCGGCCACCGCCGCGCCCAGCTGCGCGCCCCGGCGCGCGCCGCCGACCGCCAGCTCGTGGAACCGGCCGGTGCACCCGATGTCGCGGCGGATGCGGTGGTACATCGCGGTGTCGTAGTGCTGCCCGGTGTAGACGACGGTGGCCGCCTGCCCGAGCAGGCGGATCAACGGGGCCAGCTTGATCAGCTCTGGCCTCGTCCCGCACACCATCGTGACGGCCCCGGGGGCTCCCGTGTCGATCTGACCCACCTCCAGTCGCGGACGCCGCGCCGGGGCGCGATCGCGGAGAAGGTTAGAGTCCCGGTGGTCGATTTCCCTTGTGTCTCAGTCGATCGAGTGAACCTGGACGGTGTGGAGCCGGTTTTGTCGGGGTATGTCACTAGGTTCTCAAGTGGACGCATCCGTCCATCACCCCGAACACAGGAGGAGAAATGCGCAGACACGTGCCCCTGCTCGCCACGGCGGTGCTCGTCGTGGCGCTCATGGGGCCGTCGAACGCGCGGGCCGGCGACGCGCACCTCCTGCCCGACCTGAGGCAGGCGCCGGTCGGGTGCGCGGGAGGGCAGACCGGCGACCCGGCGGGCTGCACGGACTGGGACGTGTGCGTGGTCGCCGACGCGGAGGCGCCCAACGGGGCGTGCGGGAGCGCGGGCGAGGCGGTCCGGCTGCGCTTCACCACCGCCGCGGACAACGTCGGGGACGGGCCGCTGCTCATCTACGGCAGCCGCGCGCGCGCCGACGAGCCGACCATGACCGCGCGGCAGGCTTTCCAGTCCTCTGTGGACGGAAAGGTCCCCGGTTCGTACGCGGAGGCGCAGAACCCGATCCCGGCGACCCTGTACTACGAGCCCGCCCCGTCGCACACCCACTGGCACCTGCTCGACTTCGAGCACTTCCAGCTGCGCACGCCCGACGGGCGGGTGGTGGTGACCGACCGCAAGACCGGCTTCTGCCTGGGCGACCGCTACCCGCTGCACGACGCGCTGCCCCACCGCCCGGACGACCCGGGCACCCCGGAGGGCGCGCTGGCCGACTACCTGCGCCAGAACCGCTGCGGCCACCACGCGCCCGAGGCGCTGGAGGTGGCCGAGGGCATCTCGGTCGGGTACGGCGACGACTACCGGTACACGGTCGACTTCCAGTGGCTCGACCTGACCAGGGTGAGGTCGGGCGTGTACGACGTGCTGAACGTGGTCAACGGCGACCGCTCGCTGGTGGAGAAGTCCTACGACAACAACACGTCGTCGGTGGCGATCTCGCTCCAGTGGCCGGGGGGAGCCGCGCAGCCGCCGCTGCGCATCACCTCGCCGCCGGTGGTGAAGCTGCTGCGCAGCTGCCCGGGGGAGGCGACGTGCGCGCGGCGGGCAGCCGGTGACGCCCTGCTCGACCCGCTGCCGTCGGTGGTCGCTGTTCCTGGGTAGGGAGTGGTTGCCGGGGGCTGCCGTGCCGTGGTGGTGGGGTGGCTGCCCGGGTGGCGGCTGCGGTGCTGCGGTGGTGGGGTGGTGGGGTGGTGGGGTGGCTGCCCGGGTGGGGCTGTGGTGGAGGGCTGCCGGGTCGTGGTGCAGCGGTGTGGCTGCCCGGGTGGCGGCTGCTGTCCGCCGTCGCGGGGTGGTCACCCGGGTGGGGGGGCCGCCGTCCGGTGGTCACGGGCTGGTCCGGGCTCCTCGTCCGGTGGTGAGACGCAGGTCATGGCCGGTTCGCGTCTCGAATCGGTTCTCCGGTTTGTCGGCGTCGACGGAGGGGAACCCGGTCGCGTCCGGACCAGTCGACCGTGAGGGGTGAGGCAGTGTCGCTGCCCACCGACGACCGCGTGGCCGACCGTGCCGGTGGTCGTGTGCTGGCGGGTCGCTACCACCTGTCCGGGAAGCTGGGCTCGGGCGGCATGGCCGAGGTCCACCGGGGCTGGGACGTGGTGCTGCGCCGCTACGTCGCGGTGAAGGTGTTCCAGGGCGAGGACCTGGTCGCGGGCAGCCGGTTCGACAACGAGGTGCGCACGCTGGCCTGCCTGTCGCACCCGAACCTCGTCTCCGTCTACGACGCGGGGGAGTGCGACGGCACCTCGTTCGTGGTCCTCCAACTGGTCGACGGCCCCACGCTGCGCGACCGGTTGGCCGGTGGCCCGCTGACGCCCGAGCAGGCGCGGGACCTCGGGGCGCCCCTCGCCGACGCCCTCGCCCACGTGCACGAACGCGACGTGGTGCACCGCGACGTGAAGCCGTCGAACATCCTGCTCGACGAGGACGGCATCCCCTACCTGGCCGACTTCGGGCTGGCCCGCTCGGCCGGCTCGACCAGGCTCACCAACGCCCGCCAGGTCGTCGGCACCGCCGCCTACCTGGCCCCCGAGCAGGTGCGCGGCGAGGACGTCGGCCCGGCGGCCGACGTCTACGCGCTCGGCCTGGTGCTGCTGGAGTGCCTGACCGGGCGGCGCGAGTACCAGGGCAGCCAGGTGGAGGCGGCGGTGGCCCGCCTGCACCGCCAACCGGAGGTCCCGCGCGACCTGCCCGCCGACCTCGTCCGCCTGCTCAAGCGCATGACCTCGCTGTCCCCGCACCGGCGCCCGACCGCCGCCGAGTGCGCCCGCCTGCTGCGCGGGTCGACCCGGCCGGTGGCGGTGCTCGCCGTCGAACCCGGCACCGTGGTCCTCAGGGCCCCGGCGCACTCGCGGGCGAAGCTGGCGGTCGCGAGCGCGGCGGTGCTCGCCGCCGTGGGCGCGGCCTGGGTGGTGTCCGGGCAGTTCGAGCCCGTGCCGACGCCCCCGGCGACCGGGTTCCACCAGCAGATGCCCGGTTACCTGATGCCCTGATCCGGCATTCCCGGACCGGACCCCGTCGCTCCGCCCGCCTCCCGGAACACCTCCGCGAGGAACCGCTCCACCACCCCGGTGAACGCCTCCGGCCGCTCCAGGTTCGGCAGGTGACCGGCCCCGTCGACGACGGCGAGCGTCGACCCGGGGATCACCGCGTGCAGCCGCCGCGCCACCTCGACCGGCGTGTACTCGTCCTCCGCGCCGACCACCACCAGCGCCGGGACGGCGACCCGGGCCAGCGATCCCAGGTAGTCGGGCCGCTCCGCCCTCCCCCGCAGCGCGGCGGCCGCGCCCTCGGGTGGGGTCCCGCGCATCATCCGCAGCACGTGCTCCGCCACCTCGGGCAGTTCGCGGACGTTGCGCGGGGTGATCATCCGGTCCAGCACCTCGTCGGCGTAGGGGCCCATGCCCTCGCGCAGCACCCGCTCGGCCGCCGCGCGCCTGGCCTCCCGCCCCGCCGGGGTCTCCGCCTCCGGGAAGGTGTCCGCGAGGATCAGCGCACCGACCCGTTCCCGGTGGGCTCGGTGCACCTCCATGACGATCTGCCCGCCCATGGACAGCCCGCCCAGCACCACCCGCTCCAGCCCCAGGCGGTCGAGCAGCGCCACCAGGTCGTCGGCGAACACGCCCAGCGGCGTCGTGTCCGGCATCGCCCCCGCCCTCCCGGACACGGGTTTCGTCTCCCCGTAGCCGCGCAGGTCGGGCACGATAAATCGATACACCCCGCTGAGCCGCTCGACCTGGGGCCGCCACAGCGAGCGGTCGAACGGGTGCCCGTGCACCAGCACCACCGGCGGGCCGCTGCCCTCGTCGTCGTAGGCGATGTCCAACCCGTTCACCCGCATGAGGACCCCCGTTGCCGTTGACGGCCCCAGCCTAGGAACGCCACTATCTCGGTGCAATGAAAACAATGCTCTCGGTGCAATGTGGGGTGCCGTGGACTACCGGGACATCGCGGACCGGATCGCGCGCGACATCGAGGCCGGCCGGCTCAAGGCCGGTGACCGCCTGCCGCCGCAGCGCGGGTTCGCCCGCGCGCACCGCATCGCCGCCTCCACGGCGGCCCGCGCCTACGGCGAACTGGTCCGGCGCGGCCTGGCGGTGGGCGAGGTCGGGCGGGGGACGTTCGTGCGCGCCGCGCCCCCACCCGCCGAACCGGCGCTGGCCGAACCCGCCGACGCCCGCGTGGACCTGGAGTTCAACACCTGCGTGCTGCCCGAGCAGGCCGAACTGCTCGCGCCCGCCCTCCACGACCTCGTCGACCGGGGGTTCGGCGAGGCGATGGCGCCGGTCGGCGTGCGCGGTACGGCCCCGGCCCGCGAGGCGGCGGCCCGCACGATGACCCGCGGCGGCTGGAGCCCCGACCCGCGGCGCGTGGTGTTCACCGGCAACGGCAGGCAGGCGATCGCCGCCGCGGTGGCGGCCCTGGTGCCGGTGGGCGGGCGGCTCGGCGTCGAGGCCGTCACCTACCCGGTGGTCAAGGCGATCGCGACCCGTCTCGGCGTCACCCTCGTGCCCCTGCCGGTGGACGAGGCCGGCGTGCTGCCGCGGGCGGTGCGGGCGAGCGGCGTGCGCGCGGTCTACCTCCAGCCGGTGCTGCACAACCCGCTCGGCACGACCGCGCCCGAGCACCGGCGCGCGGAGCTGGCCGAGGTCGTGCGGGAGCTGGACGTGCAGGTCGTCGAGGACGCCGTCTACGCGTTCCTGGGCCCCGGCCTGCCGCCGCTCGCGCCGGAGCGCACCACCGTGGTGGACGGCCTGTCCAAGCGCCTGGCGCCCGGCCTGACCCTGGGCTTCGTCGTCCCGCCCGCGGACCTGGTCGACCGCGTGGCCGCCGCCGCCCGCTCCGGCGGCTGGACGGCCGGCCGCTTCGCCCTGACCGCGGCCACCACCTGGATGTCGGACGGCACCGTCGAGTCCGTGGTGGACCGCAAGCGAACCCTGGCCGCGCGGCGCCAGCACCTGGCCCGCCGGCACCTCGCCGGTTTCGACGTCCGCTCCGACCCGGGCGCCTTCCACTGCTGGTGGCGACTGCCGGAACGGTGGCGGGCCGAGACCTTCGTGGCCGCCGCGGGGAGGCGGGGCATCGCCGTCACCCCCGCCGCCGCGTTCGCGGTCGTGCCCGGCCACGCGCCGAACGCGGTCCGCCTGGCCCTGGCCTCCACTCCCGCCGAGGTGCTGACCAGGGCGCTCGACGTGCTGGCCGCCCTGGCGCACGGCCACCCCGAGGACGAGGCCGTGGACTGAGCGGAGCGCCGGGGTGGGCGGGTATCCCCGCCCACCCCGGCGCTCGGGCACCGCGGACCGGCGGAAGACCTAGCCGCGCCGCCACTTCTGGTTCGCCGTGCCCCCGCACTCCCACAGCTGGAGCACCGCGTCGTTGTCCGGGTTCCAGTCGGCGATGTCCACGCACTTGTTCGCCTGCGGGTTCACCAGGTCGCCCGCCGCCGACAGGACGAACTGCTGGGCCGGGTTGCCGCTGCACCGCGCGACCTGCACGGCCGCCCCGTTCGCGGTCGAGCCCCAGGCCACGTCCATGCACATGTCGTTCTGCGTGCGCACCGCCCCGCCGGTGAACTCCCACCGCTGGTTGGTCCCGCCGGTGCAGTTCCACACGATCAGGCGCTGCCCGTCGGTGAAGTTCCAGTTCGGCACGTCCACGCACTTGCCGTGCCAGGCGCTGACGATGCTGCCGCCGGTGGGCGGAGGGGTGGTGCCGCCGCCACCGCTGAACGGGGTCAGGATGATCCCCGCCGCCCTCGGGTCGCCGTCGTGCACCAGGGACTCCTGCGCCTGCACGTCGTCGAACGCGAACCCGTACGCCTTGCCGTCCACCATGTTCTGGTGCACCAGGCGCGAGTAGTGGTTGGTGATCGCGCCGCGGTAGAAGTCGGCGGGCCCGCCGCCGGGCTGGGTGTCGATCACGCCGAGCGTGGAGCGGTGCAGCGCCGCGCACAGGGTGCGCGCGATCGGGCCGACCACCTGGTCGTTGGGCGCGTGCAGCGCGCCGTCGCAGCCCCACACGTTCGCGGTGGACGGCTTGGCGAACGACGCCACCCGCTGCCCGGCGGAGTTGGTGAAGTTCATGGTGCTGCCCGAGGTGCGGCCGAAGTAGCGCACGTCGGGGCGGTCGCCGAAGGGCGCCACGGTCAGCGTCCTGGACGTGTAGGCGTTCCACGCCTGCGTGATGTACGGGTCGAGGTAGTTGCGGTCGAACAGGCCCACGTCGGCGGCCTTGCCCGGCGCGAGCACGCGCAGCACCGTGCCGTCGGACCGGGTGACCACCGAACCGCCCCAGCCGGCCTGGCCGCGGATGCCGTTGACCACGTTGGCCCGGCCGTTCGCGACCAGCTCGCCGGTCTTCTTCGTCACGCCGCTCGCGCCGGTCACGGTGACCGCGTGCGGCACGGCGAACATGTCCACCTGGGAGCTGTTGAGCCACAGGCCCGCGTCGTTGTAGGTGAACTCGCTCCAGTCGAACAGGATGCCGTGGTTCGGGTCGCCCGACGCCCACGGCGCGGGCTGGACCAGGCCGTCCGGCGTCAAGAAGAATTTCAGCTTGTCCCCGAACGACATGTAGACGCGACCGGAGATGAAGCGGGGCACGCGCAGCGTCACGCTGCCGCCCGGCGGGGGACCGGGGATCGACACGTCCGGCGCGGGGGAGGGCGGGTTCGAGCCGGCGGGCCACGGCGTGAAGCCGCCGCCCTGGTTGACGTACCCGAGCCGACCGCCGGGGCGGATGTCGGTGCCGAGGACGTAGAGGTGGACGGACTCCGACCGGCCGCTGTTGTTGGTGACGGTGAGCGGCAGCAGGTCGGGACCGACGGCCTGCGCCGGAGCGCTGGCCACGGTTCCGGCCGCCGCGAGGGCGACGAGCGCGCTCAACAACTTCGTTCGGGTGCGCATCTTGACTCCTAGGGCAGGGTTCGTCCGCCACCCGGGGTTCCAGGGACGGGCGGCGGAGCCTTCACGAAACTGGTCCAGACCGATTCGTGAGAGCGCTTCCATAGGGTCGGCCGAAGGTCCATTCGCTGTCAATAGGAGAGAGTGGGTGCCATGACCTACGACGTCGACGCCGTGCGCGGCCACTTCCCCTCGCTCGCCTCCGGCACCGCCCACTTCGACGGACCGGGCGGCACCCAGGTGCCCGCCGCCGTCGCGGACGCGGTGCGGGACGCGCTGACCTCCTCGCTGTCCAACCGCGGCGCGGTGACCGCGGCCGAGCGCGCCGCCGACTCCATCGTGCTGGACGCCCGCCGCGCGCTGGCCGACCTGCTCGGCGTCGAGCCGACGGGCGTGGTGTTCGGGCGCAGCGCCACGCAGCTGACCTACGACTTCGCGCGCACCCTGGCCAAGACCTGGCGGCCCGGCGACGAGGTGGTGGTCACCCGCCTCGACCACGACGCCAACGTGCGGCCGTGGGTGCAGGCGGCCGAGGCGGTCGGCGCGGTGGTGCGGTGGGTCGGGTTCGACCCGGCCACCGGCGAGCTGACGCCCGACGACGTGGCGGCGGTGCTGTCGGAGCGGACCCGGCTGGTGGCGGTGACCGCCGCCGCCAACCTGATCGGCACCTGCCCCGACCTGCCCGCGATCGCCGGGCTGGTCCACGCGCGCGGCGCGCTGTGCTACGTGGACGGTGTGCACTACGCGGCGCACCGCGCGGTCGACGTCACCGCGCTGGGCGCGGACTTCTTCGCCTGCTCGCCCTACAAGTTCTTCGGACCGCACTGCGGGGTCGTGGCCGCGCGGCCCGAACTGCTCGACCGGCTGCGGCCGGACAAGCTGCTGCCGTCGTCGGACGCGGTGCCGGAGCGGTTCGAGCTGGGCACGCTGCCCTACGAGCTGCTGGCCGGCTGCACGGCGGCGGTCGACTTCATCGCCGACCTCGTCCCGTCGCGGGGCGACCGGCGCACGCGCCTGGCGCGGTCGCTGGCGGAGGCCGGCGCGCACGAGGACCGGTTGCGGGAGAGGGTCGAGGCGGGGCTGGCCGCGCTGCCCGGGGTGGTCGTGCGGTCGCGGGCGGCGCGGCGGACGCCCACCCTGCTGGCGACCTTCGCGGACCGCCCGGCGGCCGACGCGCACCGCTTCCTGGCCGGGCTGGGCGTCAGCGCGCCCGCCGGGTCCTTCTACGCGCTGGAGACCTCCCGCTGGTTGGGCCTGGGGGACACCGGCGGGCTGCGCGTCGGCCTCGCCGCCTACACGACGGACGCCGAGGTGGACCGGTTGCTCGACGGCCTCGCGCGGTTCACCGGGGCCGGCTGACCGGGGGTCCCCCCTGGCGACCCCCGGCCAGGCCGGTCAGGAAGTGGTCCAGGCCCCGCTCGAACAGGGCGTCCCAGTCCTGGTCGGCCAGGTGGTCGTTGGCCGCCAGGGTCGGGTAGGCGTCGGCGCGCGTCCGGAGGTGCTCGCGCGCCGCGGCCAGCACCTCGGCGCTGTGCCAGGTCGACTGCGTGAGCGCGGAGCCGATGACGAAGTTCGCCAGCCCGTGCGTGGCGGCGGCCAGGTGCGCGCCGGTGAAGCCCGCCGACGCCAGCGCGCCCTGGAGGAACTCCGTGCGCTCCAGCACGTTCGGGCCGCGTGCTGCTCGACCGCGTCTCGTTCCGCGTCGGCGACGGCGTCACGGCCGGTCTGGTCGGCCCGAACGGCGCGGGCAAGACCACCCTGCTGCGGCTCGTCGCCGGCGAGCTGCGACCGGCCTCGGGCGAGGTCGCCACCAGCGGCGGGGCGGCCGCACCGGCAAGCGCGCCCTGACCTGCTCGGAGCCGGCGTTGACCGGCCTGACCGGTCCGTTCGACCCCCAGGCGTGGTTCGGCGAGCGCGTCGCCGTGCTCGGCGCCAACGGCTCGGGCAAGACGCGGTTCCTGCGGCTGCTGGGCGGGGCGGACGACGTGCCGCACACCGGCGCGGTGGAGCTGGGCGCCCGCGTCGCGCCCGGCCACTCCACCCAGACCCACGCCCGCCCCGACCTGCGCGACCCTGCTGCTGCTCGACGAGCCGACCGACAACCTCGACCTGGCGAGCGCGGACGCACTCCAGCACGGCCTGCGCGCGTTCACCGGCACCGTCCTGGCCATCACCCACGACCGCTGGTTCGCCGCCGACTTCGACCGCTACCTGCGCTTCGCCCCGGACGGCCGGGTGGTGGAGGTGGACGAGCCGGTCTGGCACCAGCGCCGCGGCCCGCCGTCAGCCGACCTCGCGCGCCTCCACCAGCACCCGCTGCGAGTGCGCCACGAACGGGCCGTGGCGTTCCACGAAGCGGTGCAGCTCCACCAGCCGGTCCCGGTAGGCGGCCACGGTGAAGTCGGGGACGATCCAGATCACCTTGTGCAGGAAGTGGACCACGGCCCCGACGTCGTGGAACTCCATCCGCAGCGCCTCCTGCCGCAGGTCGACCACCTCCAGGCCGGCGGCCTCGGCCCCGGCCGCGATCGACGGGGCACTCCGGCCCGGGTCGACGGGCCGGGGACCCATCATGAAGTCGGTCAGCTCGCGCACCGAGCCCGCGCCGACGTGCTGGGCCAGGTAGGTCCCGCCGGGGCGCAGGACGCGGCGCACCTCGTCCCAGCGGGTCGTCACCGGGTGGCGGCTGACCACCAGGTCGAAGTGGTCGGTCGGGAACGGCAGGTCGTCGTGGTCCCCGACGTGGACGACGGTCGCGCCGACCCCCGCCAGGGTGCGCCGGGCGATCGCCAGGTTCGGCGCCCACGACTCCGTGGCCGCCAGCACCGGCGGGGCGACCGGGATCGAGGCCAGCACCTCGCCCCCGCCGGTCTGGACGTCGAGCGCCGCGCGGGCTGCCGCCATCCGCCCGGCCATCAGCGTCGAGTAGCCCCAGGAGGGGCGCTGCTCGGTGGCGCGGCCGTCGAACCAGGAGAAGTCCCAGCCCTCGGTCGGGACGGCCGCGCCCTCGGTCACCAGGTCTTCGAACGTGGGCACGGGGTCGAGGGTGGCAGGCGGACCCGGTGGCCGCACCCGATTTCACCCCGGCGAACCGCCTCGGCCCGGTGGGGCGGCGGTCGGCAGCGGGGGGAGCGCGGTCCCGGTCGCCGGCGCGGGGTCCGGCGCGCATGGTTGGGCGCCGGTCGGGCGGCCGTCACCCGACCCTGCTGTTACCCGACCCTGCTGCCACCCGACCCTGCCGTCACCCCGGACCTGCCGCGCGCGGCCCGAAGCGCAGCCGCAGGCCGGTCAGCGCGACGCTGACCAGCGGCCGGGCCGGGAGCCAGTTCAGCGGGCCCGCCGGGTTCACCTGCCAGGCCGCGCGCAGCGGCGCCACGCGGGCGGTGGCGCGCAGCGGGGTGCGGGCCAGGGCCGCGCCCAGGACCTGCCAGGTCGAGGTCCCCAGCGGCAGCCGAAGGCCCCGGCGCGCGGTGGCGACGGCCAGGCTCGCGATCGGCCCCCGGTCGTCGTGGGCGGAGGTGGGGGAGTCGAACGTCGCCGCTTCCTTGGGGATGCCCCACAGCTCGCGACCGCCCTCCCGCGACACCGGGCTGTCGACCCAGATCTGGGTGACGGACACACCGATCCGCCACCCGCGGCGCACCAGCACCGCCACCGCCAGCTCGTGGTAGACCAGGCCGGGCGGCCGGTAGTCCACGAACGCGGTGCCCACCACGGCGCGGCCCCGCACGGTGACCGGGCGGACCGGCGAGGGCGGCAGCCTGGCCACGTCGACCAACCACAGCGACGCCTGCGCCTCGCCGTGCAGCACCCACGGTTCCGGTGGATAGGTCACGGGACCATTCTGCGCCGATCAGGGCCGCCGCGTCGTGGTCCCGCCCAGACCCCGGCGCGGGCGGCTCGGCGGCGGGGCCTCCTCGGGCGGGTTCACCGCGGTGTAGGCGGCCAGCCAGCCGGTCGCCCGGTAGTCGCCCCGCCGGGTGAACACCGCGACCCCCGTGACCCCCGCCCCCGGGTCCGCCCCGTCCTCCGGCTCCGGGTAGGCGACGGTCGACGCGGACGTGGTCGGCTCGGTGCGCGCCCGGCCGCGCCAGGCCACCACCGCCGCCCCGGTGCCACCGGTCGCGACGGCCCCCGACGCGTGTGCGGTCAGCTCGTAGTTCGTGGTGCGCTCGCGCAGCAGCGCGGTGTACCCGGCGTGGTCCAGCACGCACCCCGCCGGCGACCGGCCCGGCGGCCAGTCCGGCGACCGCACGCCCCGCGCCACCGCCGAGCGCCACAGGTCCGGCACGTGCGTCCTCAGGTGGGGGCGGGTCGCCATCTCCTCGCACATCCACAGCAGCCGACCCGAGCCGCGCGCCGGGACCAGCGAGCGCCAGCGCACCCGGTGGTCCAGGTCGGCCGCCACCACGGCGATCCACGGGTGCACCGAGCCCAGCGCGCCCTGCGCGGCCAGCCACGCCAGGAACCGGGGCGCCTGCTCGTACACCTGGTGCAGGGTGGTCAGCGGGATGCCGCCCGCGACCCGGCGGCCCGGCCTGCCGGCGTCGAACAGGTGCGGCGAGCGGGCCGCCAGCAGCAGCGCCGCCCAGGCCAGGTCGCCCGGCGCGGTCGACGCCTGGGAACCCAGGCCCTTGACCGACGTGGTGCTGGTGATCCGCGAGGTCCGGCCGCCCGCCTTGATCACCGTGGCCACGGCGGGCCGCACCGGCTCGGGCACCGGGATGCCCGCCAGGTCGGGCACCGCCACCGACAGCACCAGGCTCAGCGCGGTCTCGGCCTCGTCGGGGTCCCGCGGCACGGGCAGCAGGCCGAGCGTGCGGCGCAGGCGGTGGCCGGTGCGGGTGGACACCATCATCCGCGCGGTCAGCCTGCCCAGCTCGGTGATCGACAGCCGGTCGTCCACCAGGGCCAGGTGCCCCTCGTCGACCAGGAACGACACCGCCTCCTGCACCGGTTCCAGGTCGTCGTCGCCCTGCGCGTGGGCCAGGGTCTCCACCCACCACGCCTGCGCGTCGTCCGTCGTCTGGATCCGGCCCTGGAGCACCTCGGCCAGCACGTGGTCGGGCAGCGACTCGCGGATTCGGGAGTACACCGAGTAGCCCGCCACCAGCCGGGTCTGCCACCCGGCGCGCTGCGTCTCGTCGACGACCAGGTAGGACCAGCCCTCGGTCTCGCCCGCGCCGATCCGCCCGGCCCGGCCGAACATTTGGAGCACCGTGGAGGTGTCCATCGGCTCGCCGCCGATCGACACGTCCCGCACGACGACCGCCCGCGCGGGCAGGTTCACGCCCGCCGCCACGGTGGAGGTGGCCACCAGCACGTCCGCCTCGCGCCCGCGGAAGGCGCGCTCGGCGGCGTGCTTGTGCTCGTAGTCCGCGTAGTGCAGCCGCACGCCGACGTCCGCGCACACCCTCGTCAGGCCGTCCACGTCGTCGGCGGCGACGGTGTGCACGGGCGCGCCGCGGTCGGCCGCGATCGCCATCGCGGTGGACCGGACGTTGCGCTTGGAGCCGCAGAACACCAGCACGCTGCCGCCCTCGGCGGTGTGCCGGTGGGTCAGGTCGATCACCACCTGCTCGCGCTGCCGGTTGCTCGCGGCGAACCCGGAGGCGGCCGGGATCGTCGGCAGCTGCCAGGTGACCCGCGAGGGCCGCCAGGTGGTGGCGACCAGCTCCGCCTCCAGCCACTCGGCGACCTCGGCGGCGTTGGACACGGTCGCCGACAGGCCGACGATGCGCACCGGCGAGTCCGCGCCGCGCACCCGCGCCAGCAGGGCCTCCAGCAGCGCGCCCCGACCCGGGCTGCCCAGCAGGTGGATCTCGTCCACGACCAGGCAGCCGACCTCGCCCAGCGCCGCCTGGAGCGAGGCGGCCCGGCAGATCGCCTCGAACTTCTCGGTGGTGGCCACCCACAGGTCGGCGGCCTTGACCGCCTCCACGTCCACCGCGTACTCGCCGGACAGCCGCTCCACGCGCAGGCCGTGCGCGCGCCACGTCTCCAGCTCCCGGTCCAGCTCGTCGGTCAGCGAGCGCTGCGGCACCAGCCAGGCGGCCTTGCGGCCCTCCTCCAGGATGGCCTTGAGCACGGCCATCATGCCCATCGCGGTCTTGCCCGCGCCGGTCGGCGCGGTGATCAGCACGTGGGAGTCGCCGTCCACCAGGTGGGGCGCGGCCTGGGTCTGCGCGGGGTTGAGCACCGGGAACGGCAGGAACCGCGCCCAGTCGGCGGGCACGAACCGCTCCACCGGCACGGGCGCGGGCACCTCGCCGGGCGGTTCGTGCAGGTCCCACAGCACCTCGAACGCCAGCCGCGCGGCCCGCGCGGCCTCGCCGGAGACCGGTTCGCACCGCTCCGGCACCACCCCGCCGACCTCGGACAGCCAGGCCGACGCCGCGTCGGCCGTCACGTCCTCCTGCTCCAGCCAGTGGCGGACCGGCCGGTACGGCACCCCGGCCCGGTCGAGGCGGGCGCGCAGGTCGTCGAACTCGGGCCGGTCGGGCAGGACCACGCGGGCGTCCACGCCGGGCGGGACGTCGGGGACGTCCAGGGCCGGGTCGACGGTCTTGCGCCACCAGACCGGGCGGGACCCGACGGCGGGCGGGAGCGTCGGGAGGTCCGCCTCGCGGGTGGTGGGCGCGGCCTCGGAGCCGTTGAGGATCGACCGGATGCGCGCCGCCATGGCGACGGTGGAGACGCGGCGGCCGGTGCGGACCGGCTCGGGGGCCGGGCCGAGGACCGGGCCGAGGGGTGGTTCCGGGGCCGGTTCGGGGTGGGTGTCGGGGTGGGTGTCGAGGGGCGGCCGGGGATGAGGCTCGGGGTGCGGCTCGGGGTGCGTCCGGGTGTCGGCCGGTGTCGGGGCGGGGGCCGACCTGCGGGCACGCCGCTTCCCGGCGGTGGGACCGGGTTCCGGCTCCGCGCGCCCGGTGGTCGGCGGTCGGGTGGCCGTGGGCTGGGCTGCTGCGGGCTGCGTGGTCGGCGGCTGGGCTGCTGCGGGCTGGGCTGCTGCGGGCTGGGCTGCTGCGGGCTGGGCGGTCGCGGGCTGGGCGGTCGCGGGCTGGGCGGTCGCGGGCTGGGCGGTCGTGGGTCGCGTGGTCGTGGGTCGCGTCGCCGGTTCCGGGGTCGGCGGGGTGCGCTGGGTCAGGGCCGCCAGCTGGGCGTCCTCGGCCATCCGCCGCGACACCGCCTCCGGGCGCAGCTCACCCAGCACCGACCGCTGGGACAGCTTCAGCTCCCGCAGCGTGAACGTCGCCGGGCACGTCGGGCACGCCACCGCGGCCTGGAGCTGGTGCTTGCCCCGGTGCGGGTGCGCCCGGTACAGCCCGTGCAACTCGCCGGAGCACCTCGGGCACGGCGGGTCGAGGGGCACCGGCGACAGCTGCCACCCGGGCTCGGCGTAGCGCGCGATCGCGGGCTCCGGCCGGACACCCCACCGGGCGGCCACGACCCCGACGACCGACGTGTCCACCACGGGCGACCCGTGCTCCACTCACCGCCTCCGTCCCGACCCGGCGGGCCGACAAGCGATGCTATGCCGATCCCGACCACGCACGCCGCCTGCCCGCACCGCCGACCCGCTCACCGGCCGACACCCGCGCGACCGACCCGTGCCACCACGCCGCGCGACCGACCTCAGCGGCCCGCCACCAGCAACGGCACCTCCTGCTCGACGGCGGTCAGCGAGCCGTGGTGCCCGGTGAACCCCGCCTGGAACCGCTCGGCCTCCGAGCGCACCAGCACCAGCGAGTCCCGCGCCGCCACGACCAGGTCACCGATGCGCGGCAGCACGTGCCCGGCCACCCGGGGCCCGAACCAGCCCGCCGCGACCGCCTCCGCCCGCGATACCAGCCACACCCTCTCACCCAGCACCGACAACCAGCGTTCCCGCACGTCATCGGGGGTGTCGGTGTACACGTGCCGCACCCGCGCCTCACCGGCGACCGCCCGCACGCCCTCCCGCAGCCCACCGACCGTGTCGAGGTCGACCCGCTCACCGGCGGTGACCATGCCGTGGTCCGCCGTCACCACCAGCGCCCCGCCCTCCGGCAGCCCGGCGGCGATCGCCTCGGCCACCCGGTCCACGAACCGCAGCTGCCATCGCCACGGCTCGCTGCTCGGCCCGTACACGTGCCCGAGGGCGTCCAGGTCCCCGTGGTAGGCGTAGCACAGCACCCGGTCCGCCGACCGCAGCGCCCGACCGACCCGGCTGACCAGGTCGCCGAACCCCAGCACCGCCTCGAACCGCCCGCCGCGCAGCGCCGCCCGCGTCAGGCCGCTGCCCTCGTGCTCCCGCGGCAGCACCAGGCGCACCGCCACCCCCGCCCCGGCCGCCGCCTCGAAGGCCGTCCGCCGGAGCTGCACCGACTCGGGGACCAGCGACTCCCGCAGGTCCACGTGCCCGGCCGCGTCGTACCGGCTCCACCGCAGCGCGTTGAGCAGCTCGCCGCCCTCCGCGAAGGAGAAGCCGACCAGGCCATGCTCACCGGTCGGCGCCCCGGTGCCCAGCGCCGCGAGGCTGCTGGCGGTGGTGGCCGGGAAACCGGCCGTGATCGCCCGCCCGGCCAGGGACGACAGGAACGGCGCGTCCTCCCCGTGCTCCCGCAGCAGCCGCCACCCCAGGCCGTCCACCAGCAGCACGCACACCCGGGCCGGCCCGGAGACGCCCAGCACGTCCACCGCGCCCGGCACCCCCAGCCCGGCCAGCAGCGACGGCACCACGTCGGACAGCGAGCCCTCCCCGTACCGGGGCACCAGGAGATCCACCCCGCCGACCTTAGGGCGCGCGGCGGGTGACCGCCCCCCACCGGCGACAGGTTCCCGGGCCCGGCCCGGTGAGTCGCCGGGTGGTGCCGGTCGGCCGCCCGTCTACTGTCTTGCGCGGGGACGGTCACGGGGACAGTCACGAGGAGGCTTGAGTGGTTGACGGAACTGGGCAGGCGGACCGCCTGACCGGGTTGTTGCGCGAGAACACCGACGAGCTGGTCCGGCGTTGGGTCGCGTCCGTGGCGGAGACGGTGCGCGGGCGGGCGACCGCCGCCGAGCTGGAGCGCGACTTCCGGGAGTTCCTCGCCGTGCTCTCGCCGGTGGTCGGCGGCGCGGACGCGCGCGACGCGCGCGACGCGAGGTACGCCGAGGTGCGGTCGCTGCTGGAGGAGATGTCCCGCAACCGGGCCCGCAGCGGCTACAGCCCGTCGGAGACCGCGTCCAGCGTCTTCGCGCTCAAGCGGGTGGTGTTCGAGCTGGCCGGGAACGACGAGGACCCGGCGCTGTTCCGGCAGCTCATGGACTTCTCCTCGCTGCTGGACGCGTTCGGCCTGTTCACCTTCGAGACCTACACGCGGGCTCGCGAGGAGATCATCAAGGAGCAGTCCGAGCAGCTGCTGGAGCTGACCACGCCGGTGGTCAAGCTGTGGGAGGGCGTGCTGGCGGTGCCGCTGGTCGGCACCCTGGACTCGGCGCGCACCCAGGTGGTGATGGAGAAGCTGCTGGAGACGCTGGTCGAGACCGGCTCGGAGTACGCCATCATCGACATCACCGGCGTCTTCGCGGTGGACACGCAGGTCGCCCAGCACCTGCTCAAGACGGTGGTGGCGGCCCGCCTGATGGGCGCGGACTGCATCGTCTCGGGCATCCGGCCGCAGATCGCGCAGACGATCGTGGAGCTGGGCATCGAGTTCGGCGACATCACCACCAAGGCATCGCTGGCCGACGCGCTGCGCCACGCGCTGCGCAAGGAGGGCACCGACATCGTGAGGGTGAGCCGCTGATGGAGCGGGTGCCGATCCTGGAGATCGAGGGCATCCTGCTGGTGTCGATCCAGATCGACCTGCACGACCAGAGCGTGCTGGCGCTCCAGGAGGACCTGGCCGAGCGGATCTCCGCCAGCGGCGCGCACGGCGTGGTGATCGACATCTCCGCGGTGGAGATCGTCGACTCCTTCATCGGGCGGATGTTCGCCACCATCGCCTCCCTGTCGCGGCTGTTCGACGCCGACACGGTGGTGGTCGGGATGCGGCCCGCGGTCGCGATCACGCTGGTCGAACTGGGTCTGACGCTCGGCGGGGTGCGCACCGCGCTGAACCTGGAGCGGGGCATGAGGATCCTGCGGGAGCTGGGCACGCGGCGCCGGGGACAGCTGTGACCACCCCCGGCGAGGCGCCGGAGGAACTGCCCATCGCCGGTGACGACGACGTGGTGCGGGTGCGGCAGCTCGTGCGCGGGTACGCCCAGCGCGTGAAGCTGTCCCTCGTGGACCAGACGAAACTGGTCACCGCCACCAGCGAGCTGGCGCGCAACACCCTCATCTACGGCGGTGGCGGCTTCGCCACCGTCGAGGTGGTCACCCAGGGCTCCCGCCAGGGCGTGCGGGCCTCGTTCCGCGACGAGGGGCCCGGGATCCCGGACCTGACGCTCGCCCTGGCCGACGGCTGGAGCAGCGGCAGCGGCCTCGGCCTGGGCCTGAGCGGCTCCCGGCGGCTGGTCGACGAGTTCGACCTGGACACCGGCGTCGGTCGCGGCACGACGGTGACGGTGGTGAAGTGGAAGAGGTGAGCACCTGCCTCCCGGTCACCGAGGACGTGGCGTGGCTGAACGTGGACGAGCCCGCCGAGGTGGGCCGGGTCCGCCGCGCCGCCACGAACCTCGCCGAGCGGCTGGCGTTCCCCGCCACCAGGGTGGCCGAGATCGGGCTCGCGGTCACCGAGATCGGCACCAACCTGCACAAGCACGCGGGCGGCGGCCAGGTGGTGGTGCGCTCGGTGCGCTCCACCGAGCACGCGGCGGTCGAGGTGCTGGCCCTCGACCGCGGCCCCGGCATCGCCGACGTGGGGCTGGCCATGACCGACGGCCAGTCCACCACCGGCACCCTGGGCCTCGGCCTGGGGGCGGTGTCCCGGTCGGCGGACCGGTTCGCCCTGTCCTCCGACCTCGGCCGGGGCACCGTGCTGGTGGCCCGGTTCCACCCCCGCCACGTCCCCCCGTTCGACGACGACGGCACCACCGCCGGCCTGACCAGGGCCATCGGCGGCGAGGAGCAGTGCGGCGACGCCTACGCCGTGCGCCGCTCGGCGAACCGGGTGACCCTGATGATGTGCGACGGCTCCGGGCACGGCCCGCTGGCCGCCTCGGCGTCGCGCGAGGCGGTCCGGATGTTCTGCGCCCTGCCGCCCGGTCCGCCGGAGGCGGCCGTGGCCCGGCTGCACGAGGCGCTGCGCGGCACCCGCGGCGGCGCGGTCGCGGTGGCCGACCTGGACCGGGAGGCCGGCGTGGTCCGGTTCGCCGGGCTGGGCAACATCGCCGCGGCCGTGGTCACCCGCGAGCGCAAGCACGGCATGGTGTCGGTGCCCGGCGTGGCGGGCTACCAGGCGCGCACCGTCCGCGCGTTCGACTACGCGCTGCCCCCCGGCGCGGCGGTCGTGCTGCACTCCGACGGCCTGACCGAGCGCTGGACGCCGGACGACGACCTGGTCACCCGGCCGCCGCTGGTCGTCGCGGCCGCGCTGATGCGGGACGCCGGCGTGCGGCGGGACGACGCGGGCGTGCTCGTGGCGGTGGCGCCGTGACGGGCCCCGGGACGGGGGCAGGGGCAGGCGGACGACCGGGGGACGAGGTGCTGTTGCGGGTCACGGTGCACCGCGAGGCCGACGTGTTCCCGCTGCGGCAGCACGGTCGTGACGCCGCGGCGGCGCTGGGGCTGGACGGGCAGAACCAGATCAGGGTGGCCACCTCGCTCAGCGACGTGGGCCGCGAGCTGGTGCGCCTGACCACCCCCACCACCCTGGTGTTCCTGCTGCGCCGCCCGCCCGCGCCCGCGCTGCTGATCCGGGTCGAGACCGGCGAGACCGGCGGACCGGGCTGGGACACCGCGCGCAGGCTCATGGACGAGGTGCTGGCCGAGGGCTGGGCGACGACCCTGGTCAAGGTGCTGCCCGTGGGCCACGAACCGCTGCGGGCCGAGGAGGTCGAGCGGCTGCGGGGACTGCTGAGCGTCCGGGACGCGGCCGACTCGCTCGACGAGCTGCGCTCCCAGAACCAGGACCTGGTGCAGACCCTGGAGGACCTGGAGGCCAAGCAGCGCGAGCTGGTGCGCCTCAACGAGGAGCTCGAGGACACCAACCAGGGCATCATCGCCCTGCACAAGGAGCTGTCCGACGAGCTGGAGCAGACCAACCAGGGCGTCGTGGCGCTGTACGCGGAGCTGGAGGAGAAGAGCACCCAGCTGCGCGAGGCGGCCGAGGCGCGCACCCGGTTCTGGTCCGGCATCAGCCACGAGCTGCGCTCGCCGGTCAACTCCGTGCTGGGCCTGGCCCGGCTGCTGGCCGACCCCGAGGGCGACCCGCTGACCGACGAGCAGCGCCAACAGGTCGGGTTGATCGAGGAGGCCGGTTCGACCCTGCTGGCCCTGATCAACGAGCTGCTGGACACCGCCAAGGCCGAGTCCGGCAGCCTGCGGCCCCGGCTCGCGCCGGTGGACCTGCCGCTGCTGCTGGCCCGGCTGCACGGCTCGGTGCAGCCGCTGGTCCGCTCCTCCGACGTGGAGCTGGTGGTGGACCACCCGCCGCCGATGCCGGAGCTGATCACCGACGAGGTCATGCTCGGGCGCATCCTGCGCAACCTGCTGTCCAACGCGCTGAAGTTCACCGAGCGCGGCCGCGTGCGGCTGGCCGTGCACCTGGACCCCGACACCGTGCGCTTCGTCGTCACCGACACCGGCATCGGCATCCCGGAGGCGGAGCAGAACCGCGTCTTCGAGGACTTCTACCAGGTCGCCGGCCCGCTCCAGATCGGCGCGAGCGGCACCGGCCTGGGCCTGCCCTACGCCCGGCGGCTGGCGGGCATCCTCGGCGGCGACCTCGCGCTGCGCAGCACGCCCGGCGAGGGCACCGAGGTCTCCGTGCGGCTGCCGCTGCGGCAGGCCGACGACTCCGCGGCCGTGCTCGCGCTGGTCGTGGTGCCCGAGGAGGCGGTGCGGACCCGGTTGGTGACCGCGCTGGAGGGGCTCGCCGAACGGGTCCTGGAGGTCTCCGACGGCCGCGGGGCGCTGGCCGCCGCCCGCCGCGAGCGGCCGGACCTGGTGGTGGTGTCCGTGGACGTGCCGCAGGTCAGCGGCACCGAGATCCTGTCGGTGCTGCGCGGCGCCGAGGAGTCGCGGTCGGTGCCGGTGGTGCTGGTGGGCCACGACGTGGACAGCGGCCTGGAGCGCACCGCCGCCGGCCACGCCGCGGCCGTGCTGCCGGTCGCGGCCATCACGCCCGCCCAGGTCCGCGACGCCGTCCGGGCCGCCCGCACCGCCGCCAGGCTCCCCACCCCTCCCACCGAGGCGGACCGATGACCCCACCCGTCGTGCCCGCCCGCATCCTCGTCGTGGACGACACGGTGGCCAGCCGGTACGTGCGGGTCAGCTGGCTGCGCCGCGGCGGGCACGAGGTGACCGAGGCGGTCACCGGCGGGCAGGGCCTGGACCTGCTCGCCGCGCAGGAGTTCGACCTGGTCGTGCTGGACGTGAACCTGCCGGACATGTCCGGGTTCGAGGTGGCCGAGCGGATCAAGGGCGACCCGCGCACCGCGGCCGTGCCCGTGGTGCACGTCTCGGCGGCGTTCCGCGAGGCCGAGGACCGGATCACCGGCCTCAACCGCGGCGCGGACGCCTACCTGACCGAACCGCTGGAGCCCGGTGAGCTGCTGGCCACGGTGGAGGCGGCGCTGCGCTACTACCGGGCCCGCGCGCTGGTCGAGCGCCTGGCCGACCGGCTGGCCAAGCTGACCACGACGACCCTGCGGATCAACGCCGCCGCCACGTTCGACGACCTGGTCGCCGCGGCGGCGGAGGGCACCGCGACGGTGCTGGGCGCCCCGGCCACCGCGCTGGTCACCAACCCCGAGGGCGAGCTGCTGATCGGCCGTGCCGAACCCGGCGCGCCGGCCGGGCTGCGCCGCGAGCCCGCGCGCCTGCTCGACGGCCTGCCACCCGACACCGGGACCCAACCGGACCCGCCGTGGGAGCCCGGCGTGCCCGCGACGGTCGTGGTGGCGCGCGGCAACCCCCGCCGCCCGCCGATCCGCGTCGCGGTCGCGCCGGGCGCGGTGGCCACCGACGAGGACCACAACCTGCTGCGGCAGCTGGCCCAGGCGACCGCGCTCACCGCCGAGGGCCTGCGCGCCTTCAGCGAGGAGCACGACCTCGCGCTGACGCTCCAGCGCAGCCTGCTGCCGCGCCGGCTGCCGTCGCTGCCCGCGCTGCCGATGGCGGCCCGCTACGCGCCCGCGTCCGCGCACGCCGAGATCGGCGGCGACTTCTACGAGGTCACCGAGCTGGACGACCGGCTGCTGATCGCCATCGGCGACGTCACCGGGCACTCGCTGCACGCCGCCACGATCATGGGCGAGGTGCGGCACGCGCTGCGGGCCTACGCGGTGGACGAGAGCGACCCGGCGCAGATCCTGCGGCGCCTCGACGCGATGCTGCACAAGTTCCACTCGACCCAGGGCCTGACCACGATGTGCCTGATCCTGGTCGACCCGGCCGAGGAGACCGCGGTGGTGGCCAACGCCGGCCACATCCCGCCGCTGCTCGCGGACGCCTCGGGCGCCCGCTACCTGGACGTCCGGGGCCCGCTGCTGGGCATCAGCCTGCCCCGGCCGCCCGCGTCGGAGGTGGTGCTGCCGGTCGGCGGCCTGGTGCTGCTGACCACGGACGGCCTGGTCGAGCACTCCGGGGCCGACCTGGACGAGGGCATGGAGCTGCTGCGGACCGCGGTGTCGCACGACGACGACATGGACGCGCTGTGCGACCGGCTGCTGGCCGACTTCGGGCGGAACAAGAAGGACGACATCGCCCTGCTGGCGTTCCGCCGCGAGCACCTGGCGCCGCGCGGGTGACCGGCCTGGGATGATGGCCGGCATGGCTCCACCACGGCCGCCGCGGGTGCTGCTCAGCTGCACGCCCGAGCTGGCGCGCTACCCCGGGGACCGCTCGTTCGCCGAGCTGGCCGAGGACGCCGTCCGGCGCGCGGGCGGGCAGCCCCTGCGCCTGGACGGGGCCTGGGACGCCCGCCCGGAGCCGCCGGAGGTGGACCTGGTGGTGGCGGTCCTCGGCTTCCGCTACGGGCCCACCTCCCGGGAGCACCCGCCGGTGTCGGTCGTCGAGGCCGACCTCGCCGAGGCCGAGCGGCGGGGCGTGCCCCGGCTGGTGGTGCTGCTGGGCGAGGAGGTGGTGGGCCCGGCCTGGCTGTTCGCGGACCCCGAGACCGGTTTCCTCCAGGGGCTGTTCCGCCGGTCCTGGGCCGGGAGGGCGGACGCGGTCGTGAGCGGGCCGGGGGCGCTGCACCGGGCGGTGCTCGACGGGGTGCGCGCGCGGGTCGACCGCCCGCCGGCCGCCGGTGCGCGGCGGCTGCGGCGTATCCCGGGACCCCGCGACCGGTTCGTGGACCGGCCGCGGCTGCTCGACGAGCTGGACGCCGGACGGGGCGTCCAGGTGCTGACGGGTGCGGCCGGCACGGGCAAGAGCTGGCTCGCCGCCGAGGTCGCGCACCGCAGGCGCGACGAGTACGACGTGGTGTGGTGGTTGTCCTGCTCGACCCCCGAGGTCTTCCCACCGGTGGTCGCGGAACTGGCCGCGGCCCTGGGGGTGGACCCGGCCGACGACGTCGTGGGGGCGCTGCGCGAGCACCTCCGACGGTCGGCGGTCAAGGCGCTGGTCGTGCTGGACGACCTGACCGACCCGAAGGCGCTGGACCTGGTCGAGGGCACGCGGTGCGACGTGCTGGTGACCTCCCGCCAGGACCTGCCGGGCGCCCACCGGACGCTGGCGGTGGGACCGTTCGACCGCGAGGAGTCCGTGCGACTGCTGCTGGGGGGGACGGGCTGGTCGCGCGACGAGGCGCACGACCTCGCGGGCGTCCTGCTCGACCACCCGCTGACCGTGGCCGTGGCCGCCCGCCACGCCCGCCACGCCGGGCTGTCCGCGCGCGGGTACCGGGACCGGCTGCGGGAGGTCGTCGCCCCGACCCGCGGCTCGGCGGCCCTGCGGCTGGTGCTCGACGACGTGTTCGCGCGGGACGAGAAGGTGCACCGGTTGCTCACCACGGCGGCCCAGTTCGGCCCCGAGCCGGTGCCGTTCGCCCTGTTCGGCGAAGAACTCGGGGACCTGCCGGGCATCGCGGACGTGATCAGGTGGCTGGACTGGTTCGCCCCGGTCGAGGTGGAGGGGCAGCGCTTCACCCTGCACCCGTTGCTGGCCGAGGAGGTGCGCACTCGCGCCCGGTCGGCCGAGGAGCCGCCCGAGTTCTGGGTGGTGAGGGCGATGGACCTCCTGGCCGCTGCGGTGTCCGAGAACATGCCCTTCCAGGTCGTGACGGGCATCGCGACGCACATGCCGACGGTTCTCCGGCGGAGCCAGGAGGTGGCCACGTCGGCGGACAAGCCCGTGGAGCTGGTCCTGGGCATGACCAAGGTCGCGGAGAGCTTGAGAGCGCACACCCCCGCGCTCAAGGGCCTGGCCGAGGCGACGACGCTGGCGCGGGAGCACCACCACTCGCTGGAACGGGGCCGGTGGCAGTTGGTCCGGGACGAGGCACGGCGGTTCCGCGACCTCCACGGCGAGGACGACCCGAGGACGCTGTCCGCGACGAGGGACGCCGTCTCGGCACTGCGTGAACTCGGTCTGTTCGGGGAAGCGCTCGACCTGGCCCGGACCGCCCTGCCCGCGCACGAGCGCGCCTTCGGCCCGTCCGACGCCCACACCCTGGCCATCCTGAACTCCGTCGCGGCGCTGCACCGCGAGAGCGGTGACCTCGACGAGGCGCGGAGGGCCCAGGCGGAGGCCCTGAGCCGGGCGGTCGCGGCCCTGGGGGAGGAGCACGAGGAAACCCTCGCCGCGCGCGCCAACCTCGCCGGCCTGCTGCACGAACAGGGGCACTTCGCCGCCGCGCTCAGGCTCGACGAGGACGTCCTGCGCGCCACCGAACGCCTCCTGGGCACCTCCCACCCCCGCACGCTGGCGGCGAGGGCGGGCGTCGCCGCCGACCTGCTGGCGCTCGACCGCCCCGAGGAGGCCAGGGCGTTGAACGAGGACGTGCTCCGGCGCTCCCGGCGGGTGCTGGGCCCCGACCACCCGGACACCCTGGTGGCCGCCGGGAACCTGGCCGACAGCCTGGCCGCGCTGGGCGAGGACGAGGCCGCCCTCCGGCTCGACCAGGAGACCCACGAGCGGTACCGGCGGGTGCTGGGTCCGGACCACCCGGACACCCTGCTGTCGGCGAACAACCTGGCGGCCGGCCTGCGGGCGCTGGGCCGGTTCGCGGAGGCGGCCGAGATCGACCGGACCACCGCGGCGCGGCTGCGCGAGGTGCTGGGGCCGGACCACCCCGACGCGCGGCGGTCGGCCGACAACCTGGCCCTGGACCTCCGGTTGCTGGAGCAGGAGGGCGGCGACCGGGGGGAGCGGTCGTGACGACGGACCCGCGCGGGTGGCGCAGCGTCGGCAGGCCCCGCTTGCGCACCCGCTACACCCGGACCCCCGGCGGCCTGGGCGACGTGTTCGGCCTGTCGCACGAGGCGGCGATCGTGGCCTCGCGCGTGCGCGAGGTGTTCACCCCGCACCAGCCCATCCAGCCCGGCGAGATGCTGGCCGGGCGGCAGGACGAGGTGCGCAAGCTGGTCGAGGCGCTGAACACGCCCGGTCAGCACTCCCTGCTCTACGGCGACCGGGGCGTGGGCAAGAGCTCGCTGGCCAACGTGGTCATGCACACCGCCGCGCTGGCCACGACGTCCGGCTACTACACCAAGCGCTGCGACCACACCGACACGTTCGAGACGATCTTCCGGAAGCCGCTGGCGGACGCCGGGTTGGACGTGCGGCGCGTCGAGTACACCACCCAGGAGACGGACACCCGCAAGAAGGGCGTCACGGTGTTCGACGCCGGCGTGGAGTGGGAGCGCCAGTCGAACCTGGCGGCCACCTACCGCCCCGGCGCGGTGGTCGGGGCGGCCGACGCGGCGGCGCACCTGGCCCGGCTGCGCGGCTACATGCTGATCGACGAGCTGGACGTGGTGGCCGACCCGGTGGCCCGGCGGAAGGTCGCGGAGCTGATCAAGCACCTCAGCGACGCCGGGGCGGGGTTCAAGCTCATGCTGGTCGGCATCGCCGGCACCGCGGCCGACCTCACCGGGGCCCACCCGTCGGTCCAGCGGTCCCTGCGGGAGACCAGGCTGCACCGGATGCCGTCGGACGACCTGCGCCGGATCGTCCAGGCGGGCGGCCGGGCCCTCGGGCTGACCTTCGAGGACGGGGTGACCGCCGAGATCGCCCGGTTGAGCGCGGGCTACCCGCACTTCACCCACCTGCTCGCGCTCAAGTGCGCCGAGAACGCCATCAGCACCGAGCGGAGCACCGTGGGCCCGGACGTCCTGCCACTGGCCATGTCCACCGCGGTGGAGGACGCGGAGGGCACGTTGCGGCACGCCTACGCCGAGAGCACCCGCTCACCCAGCGGCGCCTACCGCGCGCTCCTGGTCGCCGCGGCCGCCCTCGACACCGACGAGTTCACCACCGCGCAGCTGAGGGCGGCCGTGGGCGATCCGTCCGCCGCCCTGCGGCGGCTGGCCTCGGACGACGGCCTGACCGTCCTGCGCCGCGTCACCCGCGGCGTCTACCGCTTCAGCGACCCGCGGATGCGCAGCTACATCCGCATCATCGACCCCGTCTGACCGGGACCGCCCGCTCACTCCCCCGCGGCCAGGCGGATGTCCAGCCCCGGCGCGGTGGACAGCCCCGACAGCTGGACGATGCGGGCCGGCGCGGAACCGGGGCGGAGGGTCCACGTCATCCGGTGGCCCGCGTCCCGCGCGGTCGCCGCGGCCTCCAGCAGCAGCGCGACGCCCGAGCTGCTGAGGTACTCCAGGCCGGTCAGGTCGAGGTCGACCGAGCCGCCCCGCACCCGGGCCAGCAGGTCGGCGCGGGCGGCGGCGACACCGGCCGCGTCGAGGTCGCCGGTCAGCCGCACCACCCCGTCCCCGTCCCCGTTCCCGGCGACGGGTCCGGCGGGCGGGGGCTCGGCCCGCGGGTGCCGCGGCTCGGCGGGCACCAGGAAGTCCACGGTGGTGCCGCCGGGCCCGCGCTCGAACACCACCTCGTCGGCCAGCTCGCGGATGATCTCGATGCCGCGCCCGCGGTGGCCCTTGTCCGCGGGCTCCGGCCGCCACCGGCCGTGGTCGCGCACCACCACCCGCACGTCACCGCCGGCGGTCCGGTCCAGCAGGTAGTCGAAGGTGCCGGGACCGTCCGGGTAGGCGTGGTCCACCGCGTTCGCCGCCGCCTCGCCCAGCGCCAACTGCACGTCGCACAGCATGTCGGTCGACACGCCCGCCAGCGCCGCCCAGGTCCGGACGTCGCGGCGCATGTCGGACAGCGCCTCGGGCACCGCGGGCACGTCGCGCCGGTCCAGCGGGTCGGGCACCCGGCGCAGCACCACCAGCGCCACGTCGTCGTCCTGCCCGTCCGCGAGCAGCGCGCCGACCACCTCGTCGGCCAGCTCGTCCGGCCCCGACCCGTGCGCCTTGCCCGCCACCTCGGCCAGCCGGGCCAGCCCCACGTCGACCACGGCGGTGCGCCGCTCGACCAGACCGTCGGTGTAGAGCACCACCGACGCGCCCACCGGCACGCCCACCCGGCGGTCCCGGTACGGGGCGCGGTCCGGCGTGCCCAGCACCGCGCCGCCGGGGCCGTCGGTGTCGTCCGTGTCGTCCGGGCGGTCGGCGTCGTCGTCGGCGGACCCGGCCAGGAAGCGCGCGCCCTCCGCCGAGACCAGCAGCGCGGGCGGGTGCCCGGCGGCGGACCAGCACAGCTCGCCGGTGGCCCAGTCGAAGGTCAGGCACACGCACGTGCTGCCCAGCGCGCCGGGCGTGCGGCGCGCGAACGCGTCCAGCCGCTCCAGCGCGGCGGCGGGGGAGTGGTGGTCGAGCAGGTACCCGGCCAGGGCGCTGCGCAGCTGCCCCATCACCGCCGCCGCGGTCGGCCCCTTGCCCACCACGTCGCCCACGGACAGCGCGACCGAACTCTCCCCGATCGGCAGCACCTCGTACCAGTCGCCGCCGATCTGCCCGTGCGCCGCCGCGGGCAGGTACCGGGCCGACACCGCGACCCGGGGCAGCGTCGGCAGCTCGCGCGGCAGCAGGCTGTGCTGGAGCGTCTCGGCGATCTCGCGCTCGCGCTGGAGCAGCAGCTCGCGCTCGGCCTCGACGCGCCGCCGCTCGGTGACGTCCCGCCCGATCGCCTGCAACCCGGTCGGCGTGCTCTGGATGCTCAGCTCCAGCGGCACCGCGTCGCCGTCCGCGCGCCGGAACTCCCACACGTCGCTGATCACCCGTCCCGGGGAGCCCGCCAGCTCCGCCAGCCGGGCGGCGGGCCCCGGGGCGACCAGCTCGGTCAGCGACCGCCCCAGCAGGTCCTCCCGCGCGTACCCGAGCAGCTCGCACGCGGCGGGGTTGACATCCACGAACCGCAGGTCGCGGTCGACGGTCCAGATGCCGTCCGTGGCACGTTCCACCAGCAACCGGTGTCTCTCCTCACTGGCGCGCAACGCGCGGTCGGCGTGCGTGCGCTGCAACGACTCCCAGCACCGGTTCACCACGACGGTGACCAGCTCCACGTCCGCCTCGGTCCAGTGCCGGACTGTAGCCTGGTGCACGGCCATCGCCGCGACGAACCTGCCGCCCCGCAGCAGCGGCAGGCAGATCACCGCGCGGATGCCCGTGACCCGGTAGGCGCGCAGGTCGCCGGCCCCCAGCCGCGGGTCGGCCAGGCTGTCGCGCACCACCCACGGCTCCCCGGCGCGCATCGCCCGCACCGCGCCCGCGCCGAAGGCCGACATGGCGAAGCGGCCCGGCAGCGGCGGCAGCCCGTCGGTGTAGTCGCCGCTCATCAGGAAGTGGTCCTCGTCGGCCTCCGCTTCCGCGAAGGCGCACCGGTTCACACCCAGGTGCTCGCCGAGCAGCCGCATGGCCGCCGACATCACCTCCTCGGCGTCGACCAGCCGCCGGAGCTCCCGGTCCAGCTCGCCCAGGAACCGGTCGCGCTCCTCGCGCAGCCGGGCGCCGGTCACGTCGACCAGCACGCCGCGCAGCCGCGCGGGCGCGCCGTCCGCGTCCCGCACCACCCGGACCCCGTCGCGGACCCACCGCACGGCGCCGTCGGCCGCGACCACCCGGTAGACCAGTTCGAACTCGTCGGGTCCGTCAGGGCGGGGCCGGCGATCCCGCGCGACCGCCCCCCGGTCGTCGGGGTGCACCACCGGGTCCCACGACTCCGGCGACCGGCCCGGCGGTAACCCCAGCAGCCGCTCGGCGTGCCGCGAGACGTAGGTGAGCCGCCCGGTCCGCGCGTCCGCCTCCCACACGACGACGGGCAGGTCGTCGACCAGGCTCGCCAGGTCGGTCGGCCCCGGCTCGCGCGGTCCTGTCATTCGGTGGCTCCTCGTCGGTGCGGGCACCCAGGTTAACCGCGAGCGCCCCACCGCACAGATCACCGTTGAGGGGGAGGTGCCCGCGAGGACGTGGCCGGGGTGTGATCTTCTGGTGTCCGGCGGTGTCGTTGAGCCCACAGCGCACCTGCGCGAGTGAACCCGCTCTGGAGAACGGATCCGCATGTCTTCCCACGACTTCGAAACGTCGACGAGCCGCGTCGACGAGGGCCTCACCGTGATCGCGGCACGCGGTGAGCTGGACATCGCCACCGTGCACAAGCTGCGCGAACCGCTGCTCGACGCCGTCGGCGAGGGCCGGGACGGCGTGGTCGTGGACCTGACGGACGTGCGGTTCTTCGCCTCGATCGGCATCGAGGCGCTGCTGCTGGCGCACGAGCGGACGCGCGCCGGCGGCGGTGTGCTGAAGATCGTCACGCCGCGCCTGGTGCGGCGCACCCTGACCTCGGTGGGGCTGGGCGAGGTGCTGGAGCTGCACGACACGCTGGAGGGGGCGCTGGAGTGAGCGCCGGGCCGGATCGTCAACTTTAGTCTGACGACGGCATACCGGGTCGTCCGTTAAATTCTCGTCAAGACCTTGGACGAGGGGGACGCCCATGGCCGACAACTCCTTCAGCCCGCCCGGCGCGGGGGACCTGTTCCCGCCGCCGATCCTCGGCGGGGTGACCAAACCGATGGTGCTGGTCGTGCTGTCGGTGGTGATCATCGCCGCGTTCTTCCTGCTCACCACGCGCGGGATGAGGCTGGTGCCGAGCCGGGTGCAGTTCGCCGCCGAGTCGGTCTACGACTTCGGCCGCAACACCGTCGCCCGCGAGCAGATCGGGGCGGACGACTTCCGGCCGTTCGTGCCGTTCATCGTGTCGATCTTCTGCTTCGTGCTGGTGAACAACATCTTCGGCGTCGTGCCGCTGGTGCAGTTCCCGACCATGGCGCACATCGGCTTCCCGGCCGCGGTGGCGCTGCTGCTGGTGTTCCCGCTCTACCACTACGTGGGGATCAGGCGGCACGGGCTCGTCGGCTACCTGCGCAACCAGTTCATCATCCCGGACGTGCCGAAGCCACTGAGCGCCGGGCGGGCGGCCACCGGGGCGTGGTGCCGTCGCGCACGGCCGCCCGGCTAGGGTCGCGATCATGACGGTCGTCCGCTCGCTGGTGTTGTTCGCGCTGGCCGCGCTCGCCGAGATCGGCGGGGCGTGGCTGATCTGGCAGGGCGTGCGCGAGCACCGCGGCCTGCTGTGGATCGGCGCGGGGGTGGCGGCGCTGGGCCTGTACGGGTTCGTGGCGACGGTGCAGCCCGACGCGAACTTCGGCCGCATCCTGGCCGCCTACGGCGGGGTGTTCGTCGCCGGGTCGCTGGCGTGGGGGATGCTCGTGGACGGGTTCCGCCCGGACCGCTGGGACTACGCGGGCGCGGGGATCTGCCTCGTCGGCGTGGCCGTGATCATGTACGGCCCGCGTGGCTGAGGCCCCCGGTCACGGGTTGCCGCGCGGCCGGAGCCTGCCCCCCGGCAGCGGGGGCGCGGGGAGCCGGTCGCCGGGGTAGCCCTCGACCCGCCCGAACCGCTCCGACCCCTCCTGCCACTGCTCGCGGTACCGCGCGACCTCGTCGTGGCTGCGGCCGACGAAGTTCCACCACATGACCAGCCGCTCGCCGAACGGCTCGCCGCCGAGCAGGACCACGCGGGCGGGCGCGTCCCCGGGGTTGTCCAGCCGCAGCCGGGAGGCGCCCACCCCGAGGCAGCCCAGCGCGCCGCCGGCCAGCGCGGTGCCCTCCAGCTCGACCCCGCCCAGGTCGACCAGCACGCCGTGCTCGAAGGCCGGGTCCACCTCCAGCACGAGCCGGGCGCCGGGGTCCAGCACCAGTTCGGCGCCCAGCAGCGGGGTGGAGGTGCGCACGGGGGAGGTGTGGCCGGCCAGCGTGCCCAGGAACACCCGCGCCGTCGCGCCGCCCAGCCCGGCCGGCTCGGGCACGTGGTGCTGGAAGTCCCGGGGCGCGTCGCGGTCGGCGTCGGGCAGCGCGATCCACAGCTGCACGCCGTGCAGCACGGTCGTGGCGGGGGTGGACACCTCGGAGTGGCAGATGCCGTGCCCGGCGGTCATCAGGTTCAGCTCGCCCGGCCGCACCAGCGCGTGCACGCCGAGGCTGTCGCGGTGCTCGATCTCACCGCTGAACAGCCAGCTCGCGGTCTGGAGCCCGGTGTGCGGGTGGGGCGCGACGTCCATGCCGCCGCTGACCGAGACGTCGTCGGGGCCGTAGTGGTCGGCGAAGCACCAGGCGCCGATCAGCGACCGCGACCGCTGGGGCAGCGTGCGGCGCACGGTCATCGCCCGCGGGCCGCCCAGCGGCACGTCGCGGGGTTCCAGGACCTCGACCACCGCGGCACCGGGGGCGCTCCCGCCGACCAGGGCGACCGGTTCGGCCTCGACGTTGCTCACCCGACCCATGGTAGGCGGCCCCGCCGGGGTCGCGGCCCCGATCGTGACCCGCGCCGCGCCGACCCCGCCGAGGGGCCGACTGGGCGTTCCCGTTCGCGACGAAAGTATTTCGCCGTCCCATGTGGACTCCGGCCGCTGCTTTCCGATTGGGCGGCAACTAGGTTCGGAGAGGTGACACCTCCCCACCCGGCCTGGCTGCCCGTCCCCGCGTTCCGCCCCGTCGGCTCCCGGCGCGTCCGGGTGACCGGGACCGGCCTCCTCGTCACCACCGTGCGCGACGAGGTCGCCGCCGCGGTCGCCGCGCACGGCGGCGCGCTGGTCGACGACGGTCCCGCGGACCTGGAGCTGGTCCTCGTGGGCGACGGTGGTTCCGGGGAGTTCGACGCCTCCGGGGGGTTCGGCGGCTCCGAGGAGTTCACCGTCGCGCGGGCGGGGACCACCTCGGTCCGGGCGGGCGGCGGCGCGGGCCTGCTCTACGGCTTCCACCACGTGGTGCGGCTGGGCGAGGCCGCGTTCGCCGCCGACTTCGCGCCGCGGCGCCACGCGCCCCGGCAGCCGATCCGGATGCTCGACCACTGGGACAACACGGAGGTCCACCCGTTCATGGGCCAGGTCGAGCGCGGCTACGCCGGGAACTCGATCTTCTACGCCGACGGCCGCGTGCGCGAGGACCTGGACCGGGTCGCGGAGTACGCCCGCCTGCTCGGCTCGATCGGCGTCAACCGGGTGGGCCTGAACAACGTCAACGTGCACCGCGCCGAGGCCCGCCTGCTCACCGACCTGCTGCCGGACGTGGTGCGGCTGGCCGACGTGTTCCGGCCGCACGGCGTGCGCGTCCACCTGTCGGTCGGCTTCTCGTCGCCCGTGACCCTCGGCGGACTGCCCACGGCCGACCCGCTGGACCCGGCGGTGCGCGAGTGGTGGGACCGCGCCACCGCCGCCGTCTACGCCGCGATCCCCGACTTCGGCGGGTACGTGGTCAAGGCCGACTCGGAGGGCCGGCCCGGTCCCTTCGCCTACGGCCGCGACCACGCCGACGGCGCGAACCTGCTGGCCCGCGCCCTCGCCCCGTTCGGCGGCACGGTGTTCTGGCGCGCCTTCGTCTACGACCACCGCCAGGACTGGCGCGACCGCGCCACCGACCGCGCCCGCGCCGCGCACGACCACTTCGCCCCGCTCGACGGCGCGTTCGACCCCAACGTGGTGCTCCAGGTCAAGTACGGCCCGATGGACTTCCAGGCCCGCGAGCCGGTCTCACCGGTGATCGCCGCGCTGCCGCGCACCCGGCTGGCCGTGGAGTTCCAGGTCACCCAGGAGTACACCGGGCAGCAGAAGCACGTCTGCCACCTCGTGCCGCAGTGGAGCGAAATCCTCCGCTTCCCCCTCGACGGCCGGACCGTCGGCGACCTCGTGGACGGCGTCGTCGCCGTGTCCAACGTCGGGCTGGACCGGTTCTGGACCGGGCACCCGCTGGCGCAGGCCAACCTGTTCGGCTTCGGCCGCCTGGCCTGGGACGACCGGCTCGCGCCCGATGCCGTGCTGGACGAGTGGATCGGCCTGACGTTCGAGGACCCGGCCGCGCGCGGACCGCTGCGCGAGCTGATGGACGACTCCTGGCCCACCTACGAGCGCTACACGGCCCCGCTGGGCGTCGGCTTCATGGTCACCCCGGGCCACCACTACGGCCCGAGCGTGGACGGCTACGAGTACTCGCCCTGGGGAACCTACCACTTCGCCGACCGCGACGGCGTGGGCGTGGACCGCACCCGCGCCACCGGCACCGGGTTCACCGGTCAGTACCCGGCGCCGTGGCGGGACGTCTACGAGTCGCCGGAGACCTGCCCGGACGAGCTGCTGCTGTTCTTCCACCACGTCCCGTACGGCCACGTGCTGCACTCGGGCAAGACGGTGGTCCAGCACGTCTACGACACCCACTTCGAGGGGGTGGAGGAGGTCGTGCGCATGGCGCGGGTGTGGGCGGGGCTGGAGGGTCGCGTGCCGGACGGGGTGTTCGGGCGGGTGGCGGAGCTGCTGGCCGAGCAGCTGCGGTGCGCCACCGAGTGGCGCGACCAGGTGAACACCTACTTCTTCCGCAAGTCGGGGGTGCCGGACGCGCACGGGAGGACGATCCACTGACGCGCCGGGGCAGGGGGCCGGGCGGGGATCGGGCGGTGCGGGTCGGGCGGTGCGGGTCGGGCGGTGCGGGTCGGGCGGTGCGGGTCGGGCGGTGCGGGTCGGGCGGGGGCCGGACGGGGAGGGCCGGACGGGGAGGGCCGGACGGGGAGGGCCGGGCACCGCCCGATGGTGTGGGTCGGGTCCTGCCGGACGGGCGCGGGCCCGGCCTCCACCGGACCCGCGCGAGGCTTCGGCCTCCGGACCCGTCAGGCGTCGGCCGCGACCCGCACCACCAGCACGTCCACCGCCTCCAGCACCAGCTCCCCACCCACCGCCAGCTCCCGCCCCGACAGCACGTCCACCCCCGCCACCGGGCACCGCACGACCCGCCGCGGCCCGTGGTTGAGCACGTACAGCCACCGGGTTCCGTCCGCGCCCACCCGCTCGGCCACCTCCACGTCCGGCACGTCGGCCAGCGGCCCGGCCAGGCCGTGCTCGTCCAGCACCGCCCGCACCAGCGCGGCCACGCCCGCGTCGTCCAGCAGGGTGGCCGCGTACCAGGCGCTGCCCCGCCCGCGCGCCGCCCGGGTCACGGCCGGCGACCCGGCGTAGAAGTCGGCCCCGTAGGCGCCCAGCACCTCGGCGTCCTCGACCACGACCACCTCGAACACGTGCCGCGCCGCGTGCTCGGCCCCGAACAGCGCCACCGGGTTCACCACGTCGGGCTGCCGGGCGTCGGTCTCCTCGACCCACAGCCCCAGCAGGGAGGCGAACGGGCCGTCGTCGAGGAAGGCGTTGTCGTCCTCGTCCACCCGGCCGGACAGGGCGGTGGTCACGAACGCCCCGCCCCGCTCCACGAACGCCGTGACGCGCTCCGTGACATCCCCCTTCACCACGTGCAGCAGCGGCGCCACCACCACGTCGTACCCGGACAGGTCCGCGGTCACCGGCACCACGTCCAGCGCCGCGTTCGCCTGCCACAGCGCCCGGTGGTAGGCCGTCAGCACGTCCAGGTAGCGCACGTTCCGGTTGGGCCCGTCGGACATCTCGACCGCCCACCAGCTGTCCCAGTCGACCAGCAGCGCCACCCGCGCGGGCGTGCGCGCGCCGGTCAGCTCCGCGCCGACCCGGGCGAACTCCCGCCCCAGCGCCGCGACCTCGCGGAACACCCGCGTCCCGGTGCGCCCGGCGTGGTCGAGGACCGCGCCGTGGTACTTCTCGCACGCACCACGCGACTGGCGCAGCTGGAAGTACAGCACCGCGTCGGCCCCGTGCGCGACGGACTGCCACGACCACAGCCGCAGCACGCCGGGCCGCTTGACCGCGTTGACGTCGCGCGAGGCGGTCACCGAGGGGGTCTGCTCCATGACCCAGAACGGCCGGCCGCCGCGCAGGCCCCGCACCAACCCGTGCGCCAGCGCCATCCGGGCGGCCGTGCGCGCCGCCGACGGGTCCTCCGGCGGGTAGTTGTCCCACGAGGCGAAGTCCAGGTGCGGCGCCCACCGGTGGTAGTCGACGGGCTGGTAGAGCCCCATGAGGTTGGTGGTCACGGGCGTGTCCGGGACGTGCTCGCGGATCGCCGCCTTCTCCGCGACGAACCCGCCGAGCAGCGCGTCGGACAGGAACCGGCGGTAGTCCAGGGTGATGCCCTGGAACGCGGTGTGGTTCGGCCCGCGCCAGTGCTCCGACAGCGCGGTGGGCGGCTGGACCTGCTCCCAGTCGGTGAAGGTGTGCGACCAGAACGTGGTGTGCCACGCCCGGTTGAGCCCGTCGAGGTCGCCGTGGCGCTCGCGCAGCCACCGCCGGAACGCCGCCGCGCACAGCGGGCAGTAGCACGCGCCGCCGTACTCGTTGCCCACGTGCCAGGCCACGATCGCCGGGTTGTCCCCGTACCGCTCGGCGAGCCGCCCGGCCAGCGCCACCGACAGCCGGCGGAAGTCCGGGGACGACGGGCACGCGTTGTGCCGCTGCCCGTAGACGTGCCGGCGGCCCTCGAAGTCGACCCGGCAGGCGTCGGGGTAGGCGTGCGCGAGCCACGGCGGCATCGCGCCGCTGGGCGTGGCGAGCACGATCCGCCTGCCCCCGGCGGTCGCGCGGTCGACGATCGCGTCCAGGGTCGAGAAGTCGTGGGTGTCCTCTGCCGGCTGGAGGTGCGCCCAGGCGAACACGCCCAGCGTCACGGTGTTGATCTCCGCGAGCCCGAACGCCTCGTAGTCGCGGTCCCACACCTCGCGGGGCCACTGCTCGGGGTTGTAGTCGCCGCCGTAGCCGATCACGCGGTGAACCTTTCCGTGGCGTCGCGCAGCACCGGTTCGGCGTTGCGCAGCAGGAGCAGGGTGAGCGGGGAGGCGAGCAGCACCGGCACCCAGTCCGAGGTCAGCGCGACCAGCCCGCCGCCGGCCACGACCAGCGACAGCGCGCCCAGCGCGCTCGCCGGGCGGGCCCAGAGGTAGTAGGACGCCAGCCGCGCGGTGTCCCGCGCGCGCAGCGACAGCGCGGAGGACAGCACCAGGGCGTTGGACGCCCAGACCAGCACGCCGACCGCGACCACCACCAGCAGCACCCCGTACGCGCCGGGCACGCCCGCGAGCCCCGGGTTGGCGAGGCTGAAGCCGATCACGGTCAGCACCGCCACCGCGGGCGCCCACCAGCGCAGCACGTCCAGCCAGTTGAGCCGGTAGCCGCGCCCGAAGTGGCGGGCGGGGGAGAGGTCGCGGTCGGTCAGGAAGACCCGCCAGGCGAATACCGCCGCGGACAGCGCGGGACCCACCGGCAGGAAGCACAGGCCGATCAGCGGCGCGTTGCCGCCACCGCCGGCGAGGAACACGACGAGCACGAGCGCGGGCGCGGTGGTGAGCACCAGCAGCACCTCGACCACCAGGAACCAGTACACCACCGAGGCGACGCGCGACAGGACCCCGGCGCCGATCTCGTTCGCCGGGTCCTGCCGCGGTCCGCTCACGACGACACCGACCCGGACGGGCCGACCCCGGGCAGGGCCGGTCCGGGCAGCCCCGCCCCGGGCAGGCCGACCCCGGACGACCCCGCCCCGGGCAGGTCCCCCACCAGCCGGTCGTCCGAGCCGCCGAGCAGCCGCCGGTCGTCCAGGCCCGGGTGCTCCTCCGGCCGCACCGGCAGCACCTCGACGAACGTCACCTCGTGCCTGCGGAGCGCCAGGTCGAGCAGCACCCGCCCGCCCTCGACCGCGTGCGCCCGGTGCTCCACGGCCGGCCGCGCGCAGTCCCGCAGCACCGCCAGCTCCCGGGCGCCGGGCGAGCGCGGCCGACCCAGCTCCCGCCACGCGGCGAACGCGTTGCCGTCGTGCTCGTTGACCCGCTCGCGGCGGCTGAACGCCCGCTCGCCGCGGACCGGGACCGACAGCCGCACGGTGTGCCGCTCGGGGGCCGCCCCGCCCTCGCTGCCGCCCACCGGCTGCCACGCCAGCGCGGTCACCCGGCCGTCGTCGTCGCGGCACACCAGGTGGTCCTCGCCGCGCGCCAGCACGTGCGCGCCCATGCGGGCCATGAACGCGTACAGGTGGTAGGTCGGCTTGGGCAGCTGCCGGTGGGTCAGCAGGCCGAACCCGCCGTGGAACAGGGAGGTGGGCACGTTCTCCTCCTCGAAGACGTCGCAGAACGTCCAGTAGGAGTACGAGTCCACCAGCTCCGTGCCGCCCGCCACCACCGGCGCGAGGTAGGCGGCGTTGTAGGCGGTGTCGTGGATCGGGTTGTCCGGCCGGTAGGAGGTGTTGAACTCGGTGATGTGCACCGGCAGCCCGGCCAGCGCCGTGCCCGCGAGGTGCCGGCGGGGCGCCTCGAACTGCTCCAGCAGCGCCCGGGGCGGCAGCAGCTCCTGGTAGGTGCCGAACGGGACGTGCTGGGCCGGGCCCGAGGTGTAGGCGTGCCGCGAGACGAAGTCGACCGGCACGTCCCGGGAGGTGACGAACTCGGCGAACGGCGCCCACCACTCGTCCGAGCCGGGCGAGATCGCGGGCCCGCCGACCTGGAGACCCGCGTCCAGGTCCTTGATCGCCCGCGCGGTGGTCTCGTAGAGCCGGAAGTACGCCCGCTGGTCGGCGTCCTTCCAGAAGTGCGTCAGGTTCGGCTCGTTCCACACCTCGATCGGCCAGGCGCGCACCTCGTCGAGGCCGTACCGGTCGATCAGGTGCGCCACCACCGCCCGCACCAGCGCGGTCCACTCGGCCTGGTCGCGCGGCGGCGTGATGTTGCCCTTCCACCAGAACACGGTGTCCTCGCCGGAGGCGAGCGCGGTGGGCATGAACCCCAGTTCCACGAAGGGGCGGATGCCCAGCTCCAGGAACCGGTCGAACACCTGGTCCAGGTAGGTGAACGAGTACCGGGTCTCGCCCCCCGACACCCGGTGCACGCCCATGTCGTCGGACAGCAGGCCGTGGCCCCGGACGTACCGGAACCCGATGTCCCGCTGCACCAGCGCCAGCGACTCCTGGTAGTCCGCCCGCAGCGCGAGGTTCAGCCGGCCGGTGCCGACGCAGTGGCGCCAGGACTCCGACAGGCGGCCGAGCGGCTCGGCGGGCACGACGACGTGGCTCAACTCGACAACCTCCGCACGCGGGCCGGGTCCGGCCGCCCCAACCGCGGCCGGACCCGGGTCCTCATCGCTGTTCTCCACCGCGCTGTTCTCTGCCGGGGTTCAGCCGTTCTTCTGCTTGAACCGCTGGTGGGCGCTGTTGACCAGCTCCACGTACTGGGTCATGCCCTTGGCCTCCAGCTCCTTGACGTAGGCGTCCCACTCGGAGATGTCGCGGTCGCCGAGGATGAACTGGAGCGTGCCCTGGGTGGCGGCGTCCTTGAGCGGGGTCTCCCACAGGGTGGCCTGCTCGCGCTCGTCCGCGGTGAACGGGAAGGGCGGGGGCAGCGGGTTGACCTCCTTGGCCTTCATGGCCTCCTGGAAGGTGATCTCCTCCGGGGTGAACATCGACTGGAGCAGCTCGGTCTTGCCGCCGTAGGCGAACACGCCGCCCTGGAAGCCGAAGTTCTTCTGGAGGTGCTGCGGCGCGCCGACGTTCAGGCCGCCGAAGGCCACGTCCTGCTTGAGCGCGCGCTTGCCGGAGCCGTCCTTCTCGTAGGTCGTGCCCTGGACGCCCCACTTGGCGAACTCCTGGCCCTCGTCGGAGTACCAGAGCCAGTCGATGAACTGCATCATCGCCACGAACCTGTCGCTCTCCAGCGCCTTCGCGGAGATCATCAGGCCGTTCTCCAGGCGGGTGCCGGAGATGACGTCGCCCTTCGGGCCGCCGGGCACGGTGACCTTGGCGATGGTCGCGCCCGGGATGTTCTTCAGCGCCGGGCGGTAGTCGTTGACCAGGTTCTGCGCGTTGGAGCTGATCGCGAAGGACTTGCCGTTGGCCAGCTTCTGGATGGCCGGCTCATCCTTCTGGGTGAAGCTCTCGGGGTCCATCAGACCCTCGTCCACGAGCCCGCGGAAGAACTCGATCAGCTGCTTCTGCTCGGGCGAGGAACCGGTGAAGACGAACTTGTCGTCCGAGGCGCTCCACTGCGCGTTGGAGTAGCCCCAGCCGCCACTGGTGCCGAACGAGCCCGCGGCGTAGTTGAGGATGCTCTTGCCCTCGAACCGGTCCGACAGCGGGTAGGCGTCCGGGTGCGCGGCCTTGATCGCCTTGAGGACGGTGTGGACCTCGTCCCAGGTCTTCGGCGCCTGGAGGTTCAGCCGCTGGAGCTCGTCGGTGCGGAAGGCCAGGGTGTAGTCCGGCCACAGGTTCTCGTGCACGCCGGGCAGCACGTAGAACTTGCCGTCCTCCTGCTTGAGCGTGTTCAGCTCCGGCTGGAGCTTCCACTTCTCGATCTTGTCCTTGAAGTTCGGCATCAGGTCGAGGTAGTCGCTCACCGGCAGGATCGCGCCGGAGGCCACGTACGCCTGCTCCTGGCCCGGGTAGGTCTTGGCGATGATCGCGGGCGCGTCGCCCGCGCCGACCACGAGGCTGCGCTTCTGCTCGTAGTCGCTCATCGGCACGACCGTGGGCTTGAGCGTGACGTTCGTCCGCGCCGCCAGCTCCTTCCAGAACAGCCAGTCGTCCTTGATGGCGTAGTTCGGGTGGTCGCTGTAGAGGATGCCGAACTCGACCGCCTCGCCCGCCTTGAACTGCTGCCCGGCCTTGAGGTCGGCCATGGCGGCGACCTTCTTGCCGCCCAGGTCGACCGCGCCCTCGGTGGCGGGGTCGTCGCTGCACGCCGCCGTGCCCAGCACCAGGCTGCCTGCGGCCAGTGCCAGAAGCGCGCGCTTCCACGTGGTTCTCATCGTGCTGCTCTCCTCGGGGGGACCGGACGTGCGAGGTGCGGTGCGGGGGACGGGGTCACTGCTTGACCGCGCCGAGCATCACGCCCGACACGAAGTACTTCTGGATGAACGGGTAGACGGTGATGATGGGCAGCACGGTGAGCACCATCGTCACGGCCTTGATGTTGGAGTTGACCTGCGTCAGGTCGCCCGACGCGCCGCCCACGGAGGTGGCCGTGGAGGCGCCGGAGATCATGTTGCGCAGGTAGACGGTCACCGGGAACAGGTCGGCCCGGTCGAAGTACAGGAACGCGGTGAACCACGAGTTCCAGTTGGCGACCGCGTAGAACAGCACCATCGTCGCGATCACCGCCTTGGACAGCGGCAGCACGATCTTGAGCAGGATGCCGTAGGTGTTGAGGCCGTCGATCGCGGCGGCCTCCTCCAGCTCCTTGGGCAGGCTCTCGAAGAACGCCTTCATCACCAGCAGGTTGAACACGCTGATCGCGTTGGGCAGCACGATCGCCCAGATCGTGTTCTTCATGCCCAGCTCGGAGATCAGGACGTAGTTGGGGATGAGGCCGCCGTTGAAGAACATGGTGAACACGGCGATGCCGATCAGCAGGCCGCGGCCCTTGAGGTGGTGCTTGGACAGCACGTACGCGTACGTGGTGGTCAGCACCAGCGAGATCGCCGTGGCGGTCACCGTGTAGACCACGGTGTTGAGGTAGCTGTTCCAGAACGCCGGGTCGGAGACGACGACCTCGTAGGTCCGGAGGTTGAAGCCGCGCGGCCAGAAGTTGACCTGGCCCGCCAGGATGTACCGCTCGTCGCTGAACGACTGCGCCACGATGTTGACGAACGGGTACAGCGTCACCACGACCACGACCAGCAGCACCGCGGTGTTGACGCGGCGGAAGACGCGGTAGCCCGGGGTGTCGTCGAGCGAGGTGCGGCGCGGCGCGGCCGGCTTCTCCACCCGCTCGGCGAGCCGCGTCGGGTCGGTGGTCACCACAGGCTCGTCCCCACTGCTCGGCGCGAGATCGCGTTCGCGGACAGGATCAGCGTCAGGCCGATGATCGCCTCGAACAGGCCGATGGCGGCGGCGTAGCTGAAGTTGTTCGACACCAGGCCGACCCGGTACAGGTACGTCGAGATGACGTCCGCGGTCGGGTAGGTCAGCGGGTTGTAGAGCAGCAGGATCTTCTCGAAGCCCACCGCCATGAAGGTGCCGATGTTGAGGATCATCAGGGTGATCATGGTGGGGCGGATGCCGGGCAGCGTGATGTGCCAGGTCTGCTTCCAGCGCCCCGCGCCGTCGATCCGCGCCGCCTCGTAGAGCTGGCCGTCGATCGTGGTGAACGCGGCCAGGTAGAGGATCGTGCCCCAGCCGACGGTCTGCCACACCTCGGAGGAGACGTAGATGGTGCGGAACCAGTCGGCGTCCTGGGCGAACGTGATCGGGTCGCCGCCGAACGCCTTGACCACCTGGTTGACCGTGCCCTCCACGGAGACCAGCTGGAGCACCATGCCCGCCACGATCACGATCGACAGGAAGTGCGGCAGGTAGGACACCGTCTGCACGAACCGCTTGAAGTAGCGCGTGCGGACCTCGTTGAGCAGCAGCGCCAGCACGATCGGCAGCGGGAAGCACAGCAGCAGCGTCAGCGCCCCGAGGACCATCGTGTTGCCGAAGACCTGCCAGAACGTCGGGTCGTCGAGGAACATCTTGACGTAGCGCAGGCCCACCCACGACTCGCCGTAGATGTCGCCGCCCGGCACGAACCGGCGGAACGCGATGACGTTGCCCAGCATCGGCAGGTACCGGAACACCAGGAAGAACAGCAGCGGCACGAGGACGAGCGTGTAGAGCTGCCAGTCGCGGCGGATCGCCCGCCGCCAGCTCTCCCGCCCGCGCCCCTCGCGGACCCGCGGGGGCTTGCGGACCGGTTCGCCCGCCGCGGACACCGGTTCGCGGACCTGGGTGGTCACGAGCCCGCCACCTCCTTCACGGTCGCGGTGGTCAGCCAGTCCCGGGTGTGGTCGACCGCCCGGGGCGGGCCCACGAGGTCGAGGGCGACCTCGTGGTGGACGTCGGCGCTCGACCGCGACACGCGCAGCCGGACCTCGCCGGGTTCGACCACGCGCCGCCCGTCGAGACCGGTGAACGAGGTGACGTCGGCGGGCACGCGGAAGCGCACCCGCGCCGTCGCGCCGGGGGCCAGCGGCACCCGCGCGTAGCCGACCAGCCGCACCACCGGGCGCGTGACCTGGGCGACCGGGTCGTGCAGGTACAGCTGCACCACGTCCGCGCCGGCGCGGGCGCCGGGGTTGCGCACGTCCAGCTCCAGCTCCACCGCGCCGTCGGTGGGCCAGTCCGCGCGGTCGACGCGCGGCGCGGACCAGGTGAACTCCCCGTAGCCCAGGCCGTGGCCGAACGGGAACGCCGGCGTCGGGTCGACGTCGGAGACCTCGCTGCGCAGGCCGAGCCCGGCCGACAGGTAGGTGCCCGGCTGGCCGGAGGGGTCGGCCGGGATGCTCACCGGCAGCCGCCCGGAGGGGGACACCGCGCCGGTCAGCACGTCGGCGATCGCGCGACCGCCGAGCTGGCCGGGGAAGAAGCACTGCACCGCGGCGGCCGCGCCGGCGGCCAGGTCGCCGACGGCGTACGGGCGCCCGGTGATCAGCAGCAGCACCACGGGCGTGCCGGTGGCGAGCACGGCGCGCACCAGGTCGCCCTGCGGACCGGGCAGCACCAGGTCGGTGGCGTCGCAGCCCTCGCCGGAGGTGCCGCGGCCGAACAGCCCCGCCAGGTCGCCGACGGCCACCACGCACACGTCCGCCGCGGCCGCGGCCTCCACGGCCGCCGGGTCGACCCCGCCGTCCCGGACCTCGCAGCCGCGCACGTGGGTCACCTCGCCGTGCGCCTCGCGCAGGGCGTCGAGCACGGTCGGGATGTCCAGGCCCAGCGGCACGTCCGGGTGGTGCGCGCCGATGTGCGCGGGGAAGGAGTAGCAGCCCAGCATCGCCATGGGGTCGTCGGCCTGCGGGCCCACCAGGGCGATCCGGAGGCCGGGCCGGAGCGGCAGCACGCCGTCGTTCTTGAGCAGCACCACGGACTCCCGCGCGAGCCGCAGCGCCACGTCCCGGGCCTCCGGGGTGTCCAGCCGCAGGTCGTCGACGTCCGGGGGCAGCGGGGACCAGTCGGGGTCGAGCAGGCCCAGCTCCACCTTCTGCGCCAGCACGCGGCGCAGCGCGCGGTCCACCAGCTCCTCCGGCACGTCACCGCGCTCCACCGCGCGCCGCAGCGGTTCGCCGTAGCAGCGCACGGTCGGCAGCTCCACGTCCACGCCCGCGGCGAGCGCCAGCGCGGCGGCCGCCTCCTCGTCGGCGGCGACGCCGTGCAGCGACTCCAGGAACTTGACCGCGAAGTAGTCGGCCACGAGGGTGCCGGTGAAGCCCCAGGTGTCGCGCAGCAGCCCGGTGAGCAGGCCGCGGTCGGCCGCCGACGGCACGCCGTCGACCTCGCTGTAGGAGTGCATGACCGACCGGACGCCGCCGTCGCGCACGGCCATCTCGAACGGCGGCAGCACCACGTCCGCGAACTCGCGCGGGCCGATCGCGACCGGGGCGAGGTTGCGCCCGGCGCGGGAGGCCGAGTAGCCCGCGAAGTGCTTGAGCGTGGCGACGACGCCCGACTCCTCCAGCCCGCGGACGTAGGCCGTGCCGACGGTGCCGACCAGGTAGGGGTCCTCGCCGATGGTCTCCTCGGTGCGGCCCCACCGGTAGTCGCGGGTGACGTCCAGGACCGGCGCCAGCCCCTGGTGCACGCCCGCGGCCCGCATCGACGCGCCGATCAGCCGGGACATCTCGGCCACCAGGGCGGGGTCGAAGCTCGCGCCCCAGGACAGCGGCGCGGGGTGCGCGGTGGCCCGCCAGGCGGCGAACCCGGTCAGGCACTCCTCGTGCACCAGCGCCGGTATCCCGAACCGGTTCGCGGCCACGACCTGCTCCTGGGACAGCGCGAGCGAGCGCGCCCCGGCGGACGGGTCGACCGGTCGGGTGCCGAACGGCCGGGTGAGCTGGCCCAGGCCGTGCGCGATGACGTCCGACCAGGCGGGGGGAGCGTCGGTCAGGTCCCACTGGTGCGGCGCGACCTCGCCGCCGGCCGGGTCGGCGCCCACCCAGAGGCCGACCAGCTGGGCCAGCTTCTCGCGGAGGGTCATGGCGGCGACGAGCGACCCGACCCGTTCGGCCGCCGGCAGGCGCGTGTCGCGCCAGGCCGGCGCGTCGGGCGGTGCGGTGTCCGTCGTCCTGTTCCCCATCGACCAGGTTCCTCCGCAGTTCACGTCTTCGTGAAGGCCGAAAGTATCGGCTCGAATGCCGACATTACGACCCGGTGTGGAGAACGTAGGGGCTAGTCGTTGGGGCGTCAACAAGTTCGTATTTGTGAACAGCCGCTGTTCAACCTTGGTAACAACCCTTACGCTTCGAGATCGAAACTTTAGCCCCGGCGCCGCTGCTGCTCGGGTTACGTCGCGAACAGGGGCCTGCATGAGCGCGTCCACCGAGCCCGGCACCGCCGGGGCCACCGACGGCCGGACGCCGTCGATCTCCTCCATCGCCGCCGAGGCCGGCGTGTCCATCCCGACGGTGTCCAAGGTGCTCAACGGGCGGCCGGACGTCGCCGCCGACACCCGGGCCCGCGTCGAGAGCGTCATCGAGCGGCACAGCTACCAGCGGCGGCGAGCCCGCCAGTCGTCCCGGCCCGCGCTGATCGACCTGGTGTTCCACGAGATGCACTCGGCCTGGTCCACCGAGATCATCCGCGGGGTGGAGCTGGCCGCCGCGGTCGAGCGCGCGGCCGTCGTGCTGTCCGAGCTGGGCGGCGCGCACCGGCCGCGCCAGGAGTGGTTCGACGACCTGCTCACCCGCCGCCCGCTCGGCGTCATCCTGGTGCTGGCCGAGCTCGACGACGGGCAGCGCCACCAGCTGGCCACCCGCAACATCCCGTTCGTCGTGGTCGACACCGCCGGCGAGCAGCCGCCGGGCGTGCCCACCGTGGGTTCGGCGAACTGGGCGGGCGGCCTGGCCGCGACCCGCCACCTGCTCTCCCTCGGCCACCAGCGCATCGCGGTGATCTCCGGACCCACCACCATGCTGTGCAGCCGCGCCCGCATCGACGGGTTCCGCAGTGCGCTGGAGTCCGAGGGCGTCGCCGTGGAACCGGATTTCGTGCGCTACGGCGACTTCTACGTCAACGGCGGCTACTCCCACGGCCTGTCCCTGCTCGACCGCCCCGACCGGCCCACGGCGATCTTCGCCGGGTCCGACTTCCAGGCGCTGGGCGTGATGCGGGCGGCGCGCGAGCTGGGGCTGTCCATCCCGGAGGACCTGTCCATCGTCGGCTACGACGACGTCCAGGTCACCGAGTGGATCGGTCCGCCGCTGACCACCGTCCGCCAGCCGCTGCGGGAGATGGCCACCACCGCCGCGCAGATGGTCTTCACCCTGGCGCGCGGGGAGCGGCCGCCGAACGAGCGGATCGACCTGGCGACCGAGCTGGTGGTGCGGCAGAGCACCGCTCCGCCGAGGAGCTGAGACCGGGGGCCGGTGTCGGGGGGCCGGTGCCGGGGAGCCGATACCGGGGAGCCGGTGCCGGGAGCTGATGTCGCCCGCCCCGGCTGCGGGCCGGGGCCGGCCGGGCGATGCTGGTGGGGTGGAGCGGACCCCGGACGGTCGTTACGTGGTGATCAACGGCAGGCGGTGGCGCGCCACCGACCCGGAGATCCCGGAGGACGTGGCGGCGCGGTTGCGACGGGCCCTGATGGCGGCCCGCCGCGACGTCGGCGCGGCGCTGCGGGCTGGCGACGCGGAGGCCGAGGCGCGGGCGCGGGGGCGCGTGCACGCGGCGAAGGTGGCGCTGGGTGAGCGCGGCACGCCGTGGTGGGAGCAGGACGCCGAGGAGCGCCGGGAGCGCTGGGAATCGGGTCCGGGGGAATCGGGCCCGGGGGAGTCAGGCCCGGAGGGGTGAGCCCCGGTCACGGCAGCCGGCGGCGCCCCGCGAAGCCCAGGTCGGCCCGGTGGTACCAGTCCAGGCCCTCGTCGCCCTCCAGCCAGCACAGCAGCACGGGCACGCCGTCCAGGTCGGCCGGGAAGTCCACCAGCAGCGGGGCGAAGCCCTTCAGCTCGGCGCCGGTCGCCTGCACGCCGGCCAGCAGGTCGTCCAACCGGGCCTGGGCGGCCTTGAACTCCGGCAACCCGCCGAGGTCCGTCCCGCGACCGCCCTCCCTCAGCGACGCGGCCAGCTCCGCCGCGTCGGCGCGCACCCCGACGATCTCCGCCAGCACCGGCCGGAGCCTCGCCAGCTCCTCCCGCGCCTCGGGCACGCTGAACAAACCCACCCGATCAGCCTACCGGCGGGCGTCCGACCCGGGCTCCTCGCGCCGCCGGCGATCACCACACCGGGTACCCGGAATCGCTCCGCGCGACGCGTGCCCGGAGCCCTGTGGGCCGATCCACACCGGCTCCGCCGCCGTCCGCGGGTAGGCTCTTCCCGGCCGGCACCCGCGCCGGCGCACCGAAGTCGGGGTCGGCGTCGCTCCTGGCCGGAAAGCACCCGGGAGCACCGTGCACACCACCCCGGCCCCCTCGCCGCCGTGACGACCCGGCGCTGAAGACCCCCTCGTCCCGCAGGCCGCACGCACCCCGGCGCGACCCCGACCACCCCGGCGCGCCCCGAGCACGACAGGTCCTCCCTTGCCCCGTGTGTTCCCCCTCGCGCTGCCGCGCGGTGTCCGCCTGTCCCCGAAGACCCTGCGCACCGAGGTGCTGGCCGGCCTGGTGGTCGGGCTCGCGCTGATCCCCGAGTCCATCTCGTTCTCGATCATCGTGGGCGTCGACCCGGCGGTGGGGCTGTTCGCGTCGTTCACCATGGCCGTGGTGATCTCGGTCGTCGGCGGCCGCCCGGCGATGATCTCCGCCGCCACCGGCGCGGTCGCCCTGGTCATCGCCCCGGTCTACCGCGACCACGGCATGGACCACCTGCTCGCGACCGTCGTGCTGGCCGGCGTGTTCCAGGTCGCGCTCGGGGCGCTGGGCGTGGCGGGGCTGATGCGGTTCATCCCGCGCTCGGTCATGGTCGGCTTCGTCAACTCGCTGGCGATCCTGGTGTTCGTGTCGCAGGTGCCCGAGGTGCGCGGCGTGCCGTGGGCGGTCTACCCGCTGCTGCTGGGCGGCCTGGTGCTGCTGGTGCTGCTGCCGAGGCTGACCACCGCCGTCCCGGCGCCCCTGGTGTCGATCGTCGCGCTGACCGCCATCACGGTCGGCGCGGGCATCGCCGTGCCGACCGTGGGCGACCGGGGCGAGCTGCCCTCGTCGCTGCCCGTGCCCGCACTGCCGGACGTGCCGCTGACCGCGGCCACGTTCGCGACCATCGCGCCCTACGCCCTGGCCGTGGCCCTGGTCGGGCTGATGGAGTCGCTGATGACCGCCAAGCTCGTCGACGAGATCACGGACACCCCGTCGAACAAGACGCGCGAGTCGATCGGCCAGGGGGTGGCCAACGTGGTCACCGGCTTCTTCGGCGGCATGGGCGGCTGCGCCATGATCGGCCAGACCATGATCAACGTGAAGGTGTCGGGCGCGCGGACCAGGCTGTCGACGTTCCTGTCCGGCGTGTTCCTGATGGTGCTGTGCGTGGTGTTCGGCCCGGTCGTGTCCGACATCCCGATGGCCGCCCTGGTCGCCGTGATGGTCGTGGTGTCGGTGACGACCTTCGACTGGCACTCCGTCGCGCCCCGGACGCTCAAGCGGATGCCGGCCGGCGAGATCACCGTCATGGTCGTGACCGTCGCCTGCGTGGTGGCCACCCACAACCTCGCGATCGGCGTGGTGCTCGGCGTGGTCACCGCGGCGGTCGTCTTCGCCCGGCGGGTGGCGCGCCTGGCCGACGTCACGGCGGTCACCGACCCCGACGGCGGCGCCGTGGTCTACTCGGTGACCGGCGCGCTGTTCTTCGCCTCCTCCAACGACCTGGTCACGCGGTTCGACTACGCGGGCGACCCGGACCGGGTGGTGATCGACCTGTCCGCGGCCCACGTCTGGGACGCCTCGTCGGTCGCCGCGCTGGACGCGATCGAGGATCGGTACCGGCGGCGGGGCAAGACCGTGGAGATCACCGGCCTGAACGAGCAGAGCGCGAGCATCCACCGCACCCTCAGCGGTGAGCTGGGCGGGAGCCGCTGAGGGAGCCGCTGAGAGGGTGCTGCCGGGTGTGCCGAGGGTGCGCGCCGCGGGGTGCGCCGGGCCGCCCTCAGCCGCCCTCGTCGTCCTCGTCCCCGCGGCGCTTCTTCCGGTCGGCCCGCTCGGACTGCACGACCTCGTCCGACTCGATCAGCGGCGTGCCGTCGCGCACGACGACCCGGTGGCGGCGCGTCTCGGTGATCCGGTGGGAGCCGTCGGTGTAGGCGATGGCGAGGGTGACCGCGCCCGGTCCGCTCACCACGGGCGTGGCGACGACGGTGAGGTCCTCCACGTCGCGCCACGCCTTCTCGAAGCGGGGCTTCCCCTGCCCCCGCGCGCCCGGCCCCAGCATCTCCCACGCCTGGTCGACCCGGTCCGGCAGCAGCGCGTAGTAGTCCGCGACGACCTGCTCCAGGGCGACCTCCGGGGCGGTGGTCGTGGTGGTGGTCGTGGTCGTCGTCGTGGTGGTCCGGGGCGCGCTGCCGCCCGCCGGCGCGCTGCCGGTGGGGGCGGCCGCCCGGTCGCCGTCGTCGCCGCGGGTCGCCACCACCACGGCGACCACCGCCCCGACCACCACCAGCACGGCCAACGCGATCGGCAGCACCCGCCCACCCCGCGCGTCCTGTCCGTTCCGGCCGTCCGGCGAGACCCTCCCGACCGGCGGGACCGTCCCGGCCCTCCCGCCCGGCGCGTCCCACCGGCCCGACCCGGCTCTCCCGTCGGGCGGGACCGGCCCGACCGGCGGGACCGCGAGGTCCAGCCGGGTCCGGGGCAGCGGCCCGACCCGAAGCCGCTCGGCCACCTGCGCCATGGTCGGCCGGTCGCCGGGTTCCGTGCGCAGCAGGTCCATCAGCAGCCCGGTCAGCGGCCCGGCGTGCGCGGGCGGCGCGAACCTCCCCGAGGCCACGGTGTGCAGCAAGGCGATGGCGTTGGCCCCGTCCCCGAACGGCGGCCTGCCCTCGACCGCCGCGTACAGCGTCGCGCCGAGCGAGAACACGTCGGACGCGGGCCCCGGCTCCGCACCGCGGGCGACCTCGGGGGACAGGAACGCGGGCGTGCCCGCGAGCAGCCCGGTCCGGGTGACCGCGACGTCGCCCACCGCTCGCGCGATGCCGAAATCGCTGATCTTGGCGGTGCCGTCGGCGGTGATGAGCACGTTGCCGGGCTTGACGTCGCGGTGCACGATCCCGGCCGCGTGCGCGGCGGCCAGCGCGGAGGCGACCTGGGCGCCCACCCGGGCGGCCCGGTCCGGCCCCAGCACGCCCAGCTCGGCCAGCGACCGCGACGGCAGGTGCTCCATGACCAGCACGGGCCTGCCGTCCTCCTCGACGACGTCGTGGACGGTGATCGCGTTCGGGTGGTGCAGCCGCGCCGCGATGCGTCCCTCGCGGGCCGCCCGCGCCACCGCCTCGCCCGCGTCGACGCCCTCGGGCACCACCAGCTGCTTGAGCGCCACCACCCGGCCCAGGCGCTCGTCGAACGCCTGCCACACCACGCCCATCGCGCCCGCGCCGAGCCGCGCGCGAATCCGGTAGCGACCGGCGACCAGGCGCCCTACGTCCGTCACCGGCTCCTCCGTCCCCCACGTCCCGTGCGGTGAGCACCCTAACGGGCCCCGGTCGGTCGGAGCCGCCACCGCGACCGCCGGGGACCAAGGGGCCCCGGGGGCAGCGCACGGGCTTCGTGGCGCGCCGCGGATTTCCCGGAAAAGATTTTTGGCGGGTGTGTCGATCGGGTGCCCCGCCCGTTCGACCTGGGGATGAGAGGGTCCACCGGAGCGGCCCGAACAGCCAGGGAGACGAAGACCGTGAAGTACATGCTGATCATGCGCGCGACCGACGAGGCTTACGAGAAGATGGGCGGCGTCGACTTCGACGCCATGTTGGAGACGGTCGGCAGGTTCAACGACGAGCTGATCAGGGCCGGTGTGCTGGTCGCGGCCGAGGGGTTGGCCGACAGCGCCGAGGGCGTGGTGGTCGACTACTCCGCCGAGGCGCCCGTGGTCACCGACGGCCCGTACGGCGAGACCAAGGAGCTGTTCGGCGGCTTCTACCTCCTCAACGTGGCCTCGAAGGAGGAGGCCGTCGAGTGGGCCAAGCGGATGCCCATGGGTGGTCCGGGCTTCAAGACCGAGATCCGCCGGGTGAGCACGATCGACGAGTTCCCGCAGGACAACGAGTGGATCGCGAAGGAGCGGGCGTGGCGGGAAGCCACCGGCCAGCTCTGAGCGGGGCCGCGGGCATGTCGGACCCCACGGGTCGCAGGGCCGTCGCCGCCGTCTGGCGGATCGAGTCGGCGCGGATCGTCGGCGCGCTCGCGCGCTGCACCGGCGACTTCGCGCTGGCCGAAGACCTCGCCCAGGAGGCGCTGGCCGAGGCGCTGGTGACCTGGCCGCGCGAGGGCGTGCCCCGCAACCCGGCGGGGTGGCTGCTCACCGTGGGCCGGCGGCGCGCGGTCGACGCGTTCCGCAGGCGTGCCACCCGGGACCGGAAGTACGCCGTCCTCGCCCGTGACCTGGGCGAGGGCGGCGTCGCCTCGGGCGGCCCGCCCCCCGACCGGGAGGAGGACGTGGTGTGGGACCCGGACCGGATCGACGACGACGTGCTCGCGCTGGTCTTCACCGCCTGCCACCCGGTGCTGTCGCGGGAGGCGAGGGTCGCCCTGACCCTGCGCGTGGTCGGCGGCCTGACCAGCGACGAGATCGCCAAGGCGTTCCTGGTCCCGACCGCGACCGTGCAGGCCAGGATCACCCGGGCCAAGAAGACCCTCGGCGCGGCCCGGGTCCCGTTCGCGGTGCCGCCCGCCGACGAGCGCGCCGCCCGGCTCGGGTCGGTGCTCAGCGTGGTCTACCTGATCTTCACCGAGGGCTCCTCGGCCAGCTCCGGTGACGACCTGATCCGGTTCGACCTGGCCGGTGAGGCCCAGCGCCTGGCCCGCGTGCTGGCCCGCCTGGTGCCGGACGAGCCGGAGGTGCACGGCCTGCTGGCGCTGCTGGAGCTGACCGCCGCGCGGTTCCCCGCCCGCACCGGCCCGGACGGCGAACCGGTGCTGCTGGAGCACCAGGACCGCCGCCGCTGGGACCGCGCCGCGATCGTCCGGGGCCGGGCCGCCCTGGTCCGCGCGGAGCGGGTCGGGCGGGGTTTGGGCGCCTACGGCCTCCAGGCGGCCATCGCCGAGTGCCACGCCGTGGCGCCCTCGGTCGGGGCGACGGACTGGGAGCGGGTCGTGCTGCTCTACGAGGCGCTCGGCCGGCTCGCGCCGTCCCCGGTGGTCGACCTCAACCGGGCGGTGGCGGTGTCCATGGCGCGGGGGCCGGCCGCGGCGCTGCCGGTGGTGGACGAGCTGGCGGCCGGCGGGGCGCTGGCCGGGTCGCACCTGCTGCCGAGCGTGCGCGGGGAGCTGCTCACCCGGTTGGGGCGGGCGGAGGAGGCGCGTGCCGAACTGGCCCGTGCCGTGGAGCTGTGCGGTAACGAGCGCGAGCGGGCGGTGCTGAGGGGCAAGATCGCCGCTCTGGGCTGAGCGCGGGGGACCCGGTGGGACCTCGGTTCCCCACGGGGTCCCACCGGGTCGGGCCTGACCGCGCCGGGCTTCACCCCTCCAGCCTCACCCCTCCAGCCTCACGCCTCCGAACCTCACCCCTCCCCGGCGTCGCGCACCGGGATGCCGTGCGGCTCGCGCGGCGCGTCGGCGAAGCCGATCAGCCGGGCCGCTCGACCGGGGTGCCCGCCGACCAGGTGGGCCGCGCCGCCGCCACCCGCGTAGACCACGACGGTCGTGACGCCGGAGTCGTCGCACTCCACCAGGGTCGGGTCGGCCGCGGACGGGTGCCGGCACCCCGGGCCGGTCTGCACCTCCACCGAGTCGTCGAACACGAACCGCGTGCCGAGCTCCCGGACAGCGCCACCGTGCCGCCGGCGTCGGCGGTCGCCGTGCCCGTGCCGAGCAGCGCCGGTCCCGCGGCGAGCGCGACCACCGCGGCGAGCTTCGTCCTGGTCGTGGTCTCCCTCCCGTTCCCGGGGACGGCGCCCCCGGCTGGGAGGAGCACAGGTCGGGTTGGGGTTGGCCTGCGGTCGTCCCCGGCCGGCCCAGCCGGGGGCCGGACGGCTGCGCAGCGTTCGCGCCGCCCCCGGCCGGGGTGGGCCGGAAGAGGTAGCGGCGCTGCGCTTTTCGGTGCACGACCCGCCGGCCGAACGGACCCGGGCTTACGGTCCCGACCATGACGAAGCTGATCGGCGTCATCGGCGCGGTCGCGCTGCTCACCGGCGGCTGCGGCGCGCCGGCCGCCACCGCGCGGGACGACCGGCCGGTGGTGCTGACCACGTTCACGGTGCTGGCCGACATCGCCGGCGTCGTCGCGGGCGGGCACCTGCGGGTCGAGTCGATCACCAAGCCCGGCGCGGAGGTCCACGGCTACGAACCGACCCCCGACGACGTCAAGAAAGCCGCCGCGGCCGACCTGGTGGTGGACAACGGGCTCGGCCTGGAGGCGTGGTTCGCCCGCTTCGTCGCCGAGGTCGACGCGCCGCACGTGGTGGCGGGCGAGGGCGTGGCGCCCGTGCCGATCGCCGAGGACGCCTACGCCGGCGAGCCGAACCCGCACGCGTGGATGTCGCCGCTCAACGTCCGGACCTACGTGGACAACCTGGTCGAGGCGTTCGCCGCGCTGGCGCCGCAGCACGCGGCGGACTTCCGGGCCAACGGCGAGCGCTACCGGGGCGAGCTGCAACGGGTGCACGACGACCTGGTGGCGGCGCTGGCGGTGCTGCCCGAGGGCAAGCGGGCGCTGGTGACCTGCGAGGGCGCGTTCTCCTACCTGGCGCGCGACGCCGGGCTGACCGAGCGCTACCTGTGGGCGGTCAACGCCGAGCAGCAGGCGACGCCGCGGCAGGTCGCCGGGGTGATCGAGTTCGTGCGCGCCCACGCGGTGCCCGCGGTGTTCTGCGAGTCCACCGTGTCCGACGCCCCGATGCGGCAGGTCGTCGCCGCCACCGGGGCCGCCTTCGGCGGTGTGCTCCACGTCGACTCCCTGTCCACACCGGACGGTCCCGTGCCGACCTACCTGGACCTGGTGCGCCACGACGCCCGGACCATCGCCGCCGCGCTGACCCGGGACCCCCGGTGAACGCGGTCGAGGTGGACGACGTGACCGTCCGCTACGGCGACGTGCTCGCCCTGGACCGCGTCACCCTGTCGCTGGCCACCGGCCGGGTGTGCGGGCTGGTGGGCGTGAACGGGTCGGGCAAGTCCACGCTGTTCAAGGCGATCACCGGCCTGGTGCGGCCGGACCGCGGCGCGGTCCGGGTCCGGGGCGGCCCGCCGCTGCGGGCGCGGCGCTCCGGCGTGCTGGCCTACGTGCCGCAGAGCGAGGCGGTGGATTGGGCGTTCCCGGTGTCGGTGCGGGACGTGGTCATGACCGGGCGGCACGGCCGGCTGGGCTTCACCCGCCGTCCGGGCCGCGCCGACCACGAGGCCGTCGACCGGGCGCTGGACCGGGTCGGCCTCACCGACCTGGCGGACCGGCAGATCGGCCGGCTGTCGGGCGGGCAGCGCAAGCGGGCGTTCGTGGCCCGGGGCATCGCGCAGGAGGCCCGCGTGCTGCTGCTGGACGAGCCGTTCGCGGGCGTGGACAAGCGCTCGGAGGGCACGATCACGCGGCTGCTGCGGGAACTGGCCGCGGACGGCGCGGCGGTCCTGGTGTCCACCCACGACCTGCACGGCCTGCCCGCCCTGGCCGACGAGGCGGTGCTGCTGATGCGCCGGGTCCTGGTGCACGGCCGGTCGCACGAGGTGCTCAGGCCGGAGAACCTGGTCCGCGCGTTCGTGCTCGACGTGACCGCCCGCGAGGAGACGACGTGACCCCGTACGAGCTGCTGGTGGAGCCCCTGGGCTACGGGTTCGTGGTCCGGGCGCTCGCGGCCGCGGTGGTCGCCGCCGCCGTGTGCGCGGTGCTGTCGTGCTGGCTGGTGCTCATCGGCTGGTCCCTGATGGGTGACGCGGTGTCGCACGCCGTGCTGCCGGGCGTGGTGCTGGCCCACGTCCTCGGCGCGCCGTTCGCGCTGGGCGCGGTGGTGTTCGGGTTCCTCGGGGTCGCGCTCATCGGCGTGGTCCGCGACGGCGGCCGGGTCAAGGAGGACGCGGCGATCGGCATCGTGTTCACCACGCTGTTCGCCCTCGGGCTGGTGCTGATCTCGGTGACGCCCAGCCAGACCGACCTCAACCACGTCGTGTTCGGCAACCTGCTCGGCGTCGCCCGCGCCGACCTCGCCCAGATCGCCGCGCTCGGCGCGCTCGTGCTGGTCGCGCTGCTGCTCAAGCGCCGGGACTTCACCCTCTACGCCTTCGACCCGGTGCACGCCCACGCCATCGGCCTCAACCCGCGCCTGCTCGGCGCGGCCCTGCTCGGCCTGCTGGCGCTGACCTGCGTGGTGGCGCTCCAGGTGGTCGGCGTGGTGCTGGTGGTGGCGATGCTGGTCATCCCGGGCGCGACCGCCCACCTGCTCACCGACCGGTTCGGGCGGATGCTCGTGATCGCCCCGGCCGTGTCGGTCGGCGCGGCGGTGCTCGGGCTGTACCTGAGCTACCACCTGAACACCGCCTCGGGCGGCATGGTGGTGCTGGTGCAGGGCGGGCTGTTCCTGCTGGCCCACCTTTTCGCGCCGCGGCACGGCCTGCTCGGTCGGCGAATCGCGGCGAACCGGCGGACGGCGGCCTGACGGTCCGAATTCGTTCACATCCGTGATGTGTTCACAACCGTGACCAGGGGCTGTTCCCAGGCGATCGGAAAAGCGCCGTTGACCTGGTCGTTCGATGAATTCGAATCGAATACCGGCCGGCACCCCTGAAATCCGTCGTTGACCGCGTGTCGCGCGCCCTCCTAGCATCCGGCAGGAAACCGCCGAAGAAATGCTCGGTCCGTCCTGCCGGAAATCGCTGGGAAGTGGAGTTGGCATGAGCACACCGGAGCAGCCCCCCGGTACCCGGGCCCCTGGCCCGCGTGCCCCCGGGTCGCGCACCCCCCGACCGCGCGCCGTCCGGGCCGGGGCCGTCGCCGCGGCCGCCGCGGTCCCGCTGGCCGCCGCGCTCGTCGCCTGGCCGGCCTCTCCCCCCACGCGCCGCGCGTGCCCCCCCCCCCCCCCCGGCCGCGGGGGGCCCGGGCGGGCCCGGCGCCGCCCGACCCGCCGACCGCGGACGGGGGGGTCGCCCGTCCCCCGGTCGAGGGCTCGTCGGCGGCCGGGGACGCGGGGGCCGGCTCGTCCACCCCGGTGGCGACCGGGTCGGCGGAGGGCACGGGACGGGCGCCGGTGACGGCCGCGGGGCCGGCGGGCGTGGCGGGCTCGTTGCCGGCGACCGGCTGCTCGCGCGCGCCCGCGCCCGCCTCCGGGGTGGTCCCGAGCTCACCGGTCCCCGAGCCGAGGCCGGTGGACGCCGGGGTCGTCAGCTCGGGCTCCCGGGCGGTCGCGGCGGCGGCCTCGGAGGCGGCGATGCGCTCGGCGTCGGCCGGCGGCACGTGCGGCGCGGTCGGTCCACCGGGCGCGCCGGGCGCCTTCGGCGAGGACGACCCGGCCGGGGTGGGCTTCGGCGCGTCCTCGGCGGGCTGGTTCGGCTCGTTGCTCATGATCATCCTCGCTGGACGGGTGCGCGTGACGACCCAGAAGGTATCCCCAGGGCCGTGACCAGGCGCACACGCGGTCGGGCACCGGACTTGCACGTGGTGGGCACACTGGAGGTACCCAATCGACGGGAGTGCGCACCAGTGACCGACGGCCCCTTGATCGTCCAGTCGGACAAGACCCTCCTGCTGGAGGTCGACCACCCGCTGTCGGACGAGGCCCGCACCTCCATCGCGCCCTTCGCCGAGCTGGAGCGGGCACCCGAGCACGTCCACACCTACCGGGTCACCCCGCTGGCGCTGTGGAACGCCCGCGCCGCCGGCCACGACGCCGAGCAGGTCGTGGACGCCCTGGTCCGCTTCTCCCGCTACCCGGTGCCGCAGCCGCTGCTGGTGGACGTGGTCGACACCATGGGCCGCTTCGGCCGCCTCCAGCTGGCCAACCACCCGGCGCACGGGCTGACGCTCGCCTCGGTGGACCGCGCGGTGCTGGAGGAGGTGATGCGCCACAAGAAGGTCAAGCCCATGCTGGGCGCGCGCATCGACGACGACACCGTGGTGGTGCACCCGAGCGAGCGCGGCCGGCTCAAGCAGCTGCTGCTCAAGATCGGCTGGCCGGCCGAGGACCTGGCCGGGTACGTCGACGGCGAGGCGCACCCCATCGCGCTGGAGGAGGACGGCTGGCAGCTGCGCGACTACCAGCGCCGGGCCGCGCAGGCGTTCCGGGCGGGCGGCTCGGGCGTGGTCGTGCTGCCGTGCGGCGCGGGCAAGACGCTGGTCGGCGCGGCGGCCATGGCCGAGGCGGGGGCGACGACGCTCATCCTGGTCACCAACACGGTGGCCGGGCGCCAGTGGAAGCGCGAGCTGATCGCGCGCACCTCCCTGACCGAGGAGGAGATCGGCGAGTACTCGGGCGAGCGCAAGGAGATCCGCCCGGTCACCATCGCCACCTACCAGGTGATCACCCGCAGGTCGAAGGGCGAGTACAAGCACCTGGAGCTGTTCGACTCGCGCGACTGGGGCCTGATCGTCTACGACGAGGTCCACCTGCTGCCCGCCCCGGTGTTCCGGATGACCGCCGACCTCCAGTCCCGCCGCCGCCTCGGCCTCACCGCCACGCTGGTGCGCGAGGACGGCCAGGAGGGCGACGTGTTCTCGCTCATCGGGCCCAAGCGCTACGACGTGCCGTGGCGCGACATCGAGGCCCAGGGCTGGATCGCGCCCGCCGAGTGCACCGAGGTCCGGGTGACCCTGACCGACAACGAGCGCATGGAGTACGCCACGGCAGAGCCGGAGGAGCGCTACAAGCTCTGCGCCACGGCCCGCACCAAGCTGCCCGTGGTCAGGTCGATCCTGGACCGGCACCCCGGCGAGCCGACCCTGGTGATCGGCGCGTACCTGGACCAGCTGGAGTCCCTGGGCGAGGCCCTGGACGCGCCGGTGATCCAGGGTTCGACGAAGACCAAGGAGCGCGAGGCCCTGTTCGACGCCTTCCGGCGCGGCGAGCTGGGCACGCTGGTGGTGTCGAAGGTGGCGAACTTCTCCATCGACCTGCCCGAGGCGTCGGTGGCCGTGCAGGTGTCGGGCACGTTCGGGTCGCGGCAGGAGGAGGCCCAGCGCCTGGGCCGGCTGCTGCGCCCCAAGGGCGACGGCAGGCAGGCCCACTTCTACTCGGTCGTGTCCCGCGACACCCTGGACACGGACTACGCCGCCCACCGCCAGCGCTTCCTGGCCGAGCAGGGCTACGCCTACCGGATCGTGGACGCCGACGACCTGCTGGGCCCGAAGCTCCCCGAGGTCGGCTAGCCGACCCGGTCGCGGGGCCGGGGGGACGAGCCGGGACACTTCCCCCTCCCCGGCTGGTCGACGAGGACGGTGAGGGACCTGTGATCGACGTGGAGCACCGGTGGCGCGGATCGGCCCACCGCCCGGTCGCCGGCGGTCGCGGGCGGGCCCTGGGGTCCGGCCCGGCCCGCCCGACGGCCCGCTGAGCGCGCCGGTGACCTCGTCGACGCCGGTGCCCGGCTGGTGGATGTGGCGTCCGGGGGCGGACCGCGCGCCGACCGCGCGGGCCGTCCGGGGGCGGGTCCGGCGGGCGCGGGCGCGGGCCCTGCTGGTCCCCGCCGCGCTGTCGACCGGGGCGTTGGCGGTGCTCGGCCCGTCGCCGTGGTGGTCGGTGGGCCTGGCGTGCGCGCCGGTGCTCGTCGTGGGACTGGCCGCGGCCCTCCCCGTGCGCGTCGACGACCGGCGGCTGGCGCGGGCGGCCCCGGCGACCGACGTCGTGCACGTCCTCCAGTTCACCGACCCGGAGCAGCGGCGGCGCGCGACCCGGATGTGCGGGCACTTCGACACCGTGCGCGGCCTGGACGCCAGGTGGGTGGCGCGCGTCGAGCACCAGCTGTGGCGGGCCCTGGTGGCCCTGCGCGACTCGCAGGCCGCCCGGGAGTCCCTGCGCCGGGTCGCGAACCGCCCCGGGCTGGCCGGCGAGCTGGCCGAGGAGACCCGGGAGCTGGGCGGGCTGGACCGGCGCGTGGACCGGTTCGCCGACGCCCTGCGCGTCCTCTCCGAGGAGCTCGACCCGGACCTGTCGGACAGCGCGCTGCGCCGCGTGGCGTCCCTCGACCCGCTCTAGGATGCTCCGGGTGCTGGTCTACTCGATCCCGATGCGCAACCGGTTCCGGGGCATCGCGGTGCGCCACGGCGTGCTGCTGGAGGGCTCCGCCGGGTGGGGCGAGTTCTGCGCCTTCGAGGACTACTCCGACGCCGAGTCCGCGCCGTGGCTGGCGTGCGCGCTGGAGTCGGCCGAACGGGGCTGGCCCGCGCCGGTCCGCACCCGGGTACCGGTGAACTGCACGGTCCCGGTCGTCCCCCCCGACCGCGCGCACGCGATCGTGGCCGGCTCCGGCTGCTCGACCGCCAAGGTCAAGGTCGCCGATCCGGGCACGCCGCTGCGCGACGACCTGGAGCGGGTCGCGGCGGTGCGCGACGCCCTGGGCCCGTCCGGCGCGATCAGGGTCGACGCCAACGCGGCGTGGGACGTGGACACCGCCGTGGCCGCCGTCCGCGAGCTGGACCGCGCGGCGGGCGGCCTGGAGTACGTGGAGCAGCCGTGCCCGTCGGTGGAGGAGCTGGCGGCCGTGCGCAGGCGGGTGGACGTGCGGGTGGCCGCCGACGAGTCCATCCGGCGGGCCGAGGACCCGCTGCGGGTGGCCGTGGCGGGCGCGGCGGACGTGGCGGTGATCAAGGTCGCGCCGCTGGGCGGGGTGCGGCGGGCGCTGGCCGTGGCCGAGGCGTGCGGCCTGCCGTGCGTGGTGTCGTCGGCGGTGGAGTCGTCGGTGGGCCTGGCGGCCGGGCTGGCGCTGGCCGGGGCGCTGCCCGAGCTGGACTTCGCGTGCGGCCTGGGCACCCTGTCCCTGCTGGACGGGGACGTGTCGACCGACCCGCTGCGCCCGGTGGACGGCTGGCTGCCGGTGCCGGCGAAGGCCCCGGAGCCCGACCGGTTCGCCGGGTTCGCCGCGGACGAGGGGACGACCGCCCGCTGGCTCGACCGGCTCGACCGGGTCCGGGGGTTGCTCGACCGTGGAACTCGGGGGTCCTGAGCGTTCGACACGGTGGTCCTGGGCGTTCGACTCGCGGGACCGGGTGGTCGGCCGGCTCGGTCAGGGCCACGTCCGGCGGATGCCGGACTCCCCGATGGCGTAGACGGCCGGGCCGCCCCTCTCCACGGCGCGGTCGATCGCCGGACGGGAGCACCGGAAGCGGTCGACCATCTGGTCCCGGCGGAGCTGCTGGTTGTTCAGGTAGAAGAGCACCGCGGAGTGCACCACGAGCGGTTCGCGCTCGTGGTTGCGGCCCTTGATCCGACCGTCCTTGCACAACGGGACCCAGCCGCGTTCCAGACCGTAGGCGAGCCACTCCTCGTCCGCGACGCACTGCGCGTCATCCGGGAAGTGGTCGGTGATGCGGTGCACCGACCAGTCGAGTTCGCGCAGGCCGTCGGCGACACCTCGGCCCAGTCCCCGGTCGAGGAAGAACTCAGGCCGCGACACGCTGGGCAGACCTGCAGATCGCCTCGACCTGGTCGGGCTCCAGGTCGTACTCGTACGCGACGTCCCTCAGCGAATCCCCGGCGAGCCACATCTTGACGACCGCGTCCACCGGGACGCGGTTCTGCTGGATGATCGGGGCGCCCCACCCGAACCGGGGGTCTATGACCACCGGCGCGATGTCCGGGTACTGGCGCAGCCGCAGCGACGAGGGGAAGTCGTCGTCGCCCTCCCAGGTGATGTGGCGGAGGTAGCCGCCGAGCACTTCCCTGATCGGGCGTTGCCTGTCGCCCAGGCGGGCCAGGTCGCCGTCGGCGTAGTGCAGGAAGATGTCGATCCCGTCGGTGGCGATCTGCTTGGTGGCGAGGCCGTAGTCGGTGCCGAACTCGCCGCGCACCGCCGCCGCGGCCTCCCTGATCTTCCGCTTGCCGAGGCCGAGGTCCCGGAGGGAGCGCAGCACGTACGCCTCGACCACCGCCACGAAGGGGACCGAGGGCGAACCCCGGCGCTCCGGGGCGACCTGGTGCACCAGGGGCGCGCCGGCCGCCTCCTCGGCCAGCCAGTGGTGCAGGGTCGACCTCGGGATGAGCAGGTGCCTGGCGGTCTCCTTCGCGGTCAGCAACGGATCGCGGAACCTGTCGACCACCACGTCACCTCCTCCGGCCTGATCGTCGAAATCGTACGGCGGCGGGGACGCCACCGATCGGGCGAACGGGTGGACCGGCGGTCCCGGGGGCGGTCAGGACGGGTGGGTGATGTCCGCGCCCAGGCTCCGCACCACCCCGTCGGTCCGGGCCAGGGCCTCGGTGCGGCGCGCGGTGGCGGGCACGCGGGTCAGGTCGACCACGCGGATCGGCGGGCCGAACTCGACCAGGGTCGGCACGTAGGACGCCTCCCGGACGGCCCAGCCGTCGGGGCCCTTGACGAACCGGAACCGGGTGACGATGCCCTCCTCGGTGGTGCCGCGCGGCTCGGAGTGGCGCGCCACCTCGTTGCCCATGCCGTAGACGACCCACTTGCCGCCGATCCGCTCGATCGGCTGCACGGCGTGCACGTGGGTGCCGATGATCAGGTCCACGGCCGGGTCGGCCAGCACCGCCCGCGCCGTCTCGCGCTGCTGCGGGGTGGCCTCGTGCTGGTACTCGGTGCCCCAGTGCAGGCTGGCCACCACGACCTCGGCGCCCGCCGAGCGGGCCGCCCGCGCCGCCTCCAGCACGCCCTCGGTGGTCAGCCGGTTGGCCATCCACGGCTGCGGCAGCGGGATGCCGTTGAAGCCGTAGGTGAACGCGATGTGCCCGACCTTGACGCCGCCGACGTCCAGCAGCAGCGGCGTCGCGGCCTCCTCCGGCGAGCGGAACGACCCGGTGTGCCGCAGCCCCGCCGCGTCCATCACGTCCAGCGTGGTCCTGATCGCGGGCGCGCCCCGGTCGAGGGTGTGGTTGGACGCGGTGGAGCAGCTGTCGTAGCCGATGTCCTTCAGCGCCGCCGCGACCTCGGGCGGCGCGCTGAACGCCGGGTAGCCGTAGGTGGGCGCGCCGGGCGCGGACAGCGGCGTCTCCAGGTGGCAGAACGACACGTCGGCGTCGACGGCCCGCCGCAGGCCGTCCAGCAGGGGCACGAAGTCGCGCGCGCCGTCCCGGTCGGCCTGCTCGGTCAGCGCCGGGTGGATCAGGATGTCCCCGCCCGCCGCCAGGGTGAACGACGGCGGCTCGGGCGCGGCCGAGGACGTCGTGGTCGGGGTCGGCCGGGGGGTGGTGAGCACCACGGGGGACCCGGTGCAGGCCACGGCGGTGCAGGCGACCAGCCCGAGGGCCAGCCGCCTGCCGCGCGCGTTCAGCGGTGCCGCCCGCGCAGGCCGCGGACCAGCAGCACCAGCGCCACCGCGCCGACCACGACCGGCAGCACCCGCTTGAGCACGGGCACGCCGGCGGTGTCGATCAGGTCGAGGGGCTCGTCCGGCACCGCCCGCAGGTGGGGCCGGCTCTCCTGGGTAGTCACCTCCTCAGCTTCCGCCGGCGCGAGCCGCGTCGCCAGGTGTTCGGCGAACTCGGCCACCACCTTGCCGCTGACCTCCCCGATCAGGTTGCGCCCGAGCTGGGCGGGGCGGCCGGTGACGGCCAGGTCGGTGACCACGGTGACCTCGGTGCCCGCCTCGCCGGGGGTCAGCGCGACCGACACGGTGGCGGAGGCGGTGCCGTTGCCCCTGGTGTCCTTGCCGGTGGCCTTGAGCACGGCGGCGTGCACGCGCTCGTCGACCGAGGTGAACTCGCCGGCGCCCTTGTAGAGCAGGGTGACGGGCCCGAGCCTGACCTTGACGGTGCCGGTGAACCGCCGCCCGTCCACGCCGGTGAGGGTGGCCCCGGGCAGGCACGGCGCGACCTTCCCGGGGTCGAGCAGCGCCGCCCACACCTCGGGCACCGGCGCGGGCACGGTGAACCGGTGCTCCAGCCTCACCCCTCCACCGCCGCACCCACCGCCGCGGTCACCGCGCGCCGGGTCAGCACGCGGGCCAGGTGGGACCGGTACCCGGCGTCGGCGTCGCCGTCCACCGGCGGGTCCGCGCCCTCGGCGGCGCGCTCGGCCGCGGCGGCGATCGTCCCGGCCCCGGCGGACCGCCCGACCAGCTCCTCCTCCACGCCGCGGGCCCGCACCGGGGTCGGCCCCATGTTGGTCAGCGCCACCCGGGCCCGCCGGACCACCCCGTCGACGACCTCGACCGCGGCGGCGACGCCCACGATCGACCACGCCTGGGCGACCCGGTTGAACTTCTCGTAGCGCGCGCCCCAGCCGGTCGTCTTCGGCACGCGCACGTGCGTCAGCAGCTCGTCCGGCGCCAGGGCGGTGGTGAAGTGGTCGACGAAGAACTCCGCCGCGGGCACCTCGCGCGTGCCGCCGGGGCCCGTGCACACCAGGACCGCGTCCAGCGCCAGGACGGGCGCGGGCAGGTCGCCGGCCGGGTCGGCGTGGGCGAGCGAGCCGCCGAGCGTGCCCCGGTGCCGGACCTGCGGGTCGGCGACGGTGTCGGCGGCCAGGCGCAGCAGCCGGGCGTGCCCGTTGACCAGCGGGTCGCGCTGGAGCTCGTGGTGCGTGGTCAGGGCGCCGATCAGCAGCGAGTCGCCCTCGTCGCGCACGCCTCCCAGCCCGGCCACCCGGGACAGGTCGACCACCAGGGTGGGCGCGGCCAGCCGCATCCGCAGCACCGGGATGAGGCTCTGCCCGCCGGCCATCGCCTTGGCGTCCTCGCCGCCCTCGGCCAGCGCCCGCACGGCCTGCTCGACCGTGGTGGGCGCGACGTAGTCGAACGCCGCCGGGATCACCGCGCACCTCCGCTCGCGTCGAGGGAGCCGAGTCCGCCGCCCGCGCCGGGGGTGGTGGGCACGTCGGTCTCCCGGTGGTGGATCGCCCGCCACACCCGCATCGGCGTGCAGGGCATCTCCACGTCGGTCACGCCCAGGTGCCGCACCGCGTCCACGACCGCGTTGACCACGGCCGGGGTGGACGCGATGGTGCCCGCCTCGCCGACGCCCTTCACGCCCAGCGGGTTGGACGCCGCCGGGGTCTCGGTGCGGTCGGTGGTGAAGTGCGGCAGGTCCACCGCGGAGGGCAGCAGGTAGTCGGCGAGGGTGGCGGTGGTCAGGGTGCCGTGCTCGTCGTGCACGGCCTCCTCGAACAGGGCCTGGGCGATGCCCTGCGCCAGGCCGCCGTGCACCTGGCCCTCGACGATCAGCGGGTTGACCACCTTGCCGACGTCGTCCACGCACACGTACGAGCGGAGCCGCACCGCGCCGGTCTCGGTGTCGACCTCGGCCGCGCACAGGTGGGTGCCGTGCGGGTAGGAGAAGTTGTCCGGGTCGAAGGTGGCCTCGGCGTCGAGGCCCGGCTCCACGCCCTCGGGCAGGTCGTGGGCGACGTGCGCGGCCACCACCACGTCGCCGAAGGTGGTCGTGGCCGAGGCGCCGGAGGTGCCGCGCACGGTGAACGCGCCGTTCGCGAACTCGACGTCGTCCTCCGCGGCCTCCAGCAGGTGCGCGGCCACGGTCCGGGCCTTGGCCAGCACCCGGTCCGCGGCCAGCACGACCGCGGTGCCGCCGACGGCCAGCGACCGGGAGCCGTAGCTGTCCATGCCGCGGTGGGCCACGCGGGTGTCGCCGTGCAGCACCTCGACGTCCTCGAACGCCACGCCGAGCCGGTCGGCGACGATCTGGCTCCACGCCGTCACGTGGCCCTGGCCGTGCGGGGAGGTGCCGGTGATCAGCTCGACCTTGCCGGTGGGCAGCACCCGGATCGCCGCGTGCTCCCAGCCGCCCGCCGCGTACCGCAGCGCGCCGAGCACGCGGGACGGCGCGAGCCCGCACATCTCGGTGTAGGTGGAGACGCCGAGGCCCAGCTGCACCGGGTCGCCCGCCGCGCGCCGCCGCGCCTGCTCGGCGCGCAGCGCGCCGTAGTCGAACAGCTCCTTCGCGCGGGCGGTGGCGGCCTCGTAGTTCCCGGTGTCGTAGGTCAGGCCGGCGACCGTGGTGAACGGGAACTCGTCGTGCCGGATCCAGTTCTGCTCGCGCAGCTCCAGCGGGTCCCGGCCCAGCTCGGCGGCCAGCTCGTCCAGCAGCCGCTCGATGGCGAAGGTGGCCTCGGGGCGGCCCGCGCCGCGGTAGGCGTCGGTCGGCACCTTGTTGGTGAACACGTTGGTGCAGGTGAAGCGGTAGGCGGCGAACTTGTAGATGGCGTTGAACATGAACGCGCCCAGGATCGGCACGCCCGGCGTGACCAGGCGCAGGTAGGCCCCCATGTCGGCGAGCAGGTCCACCTTGAGCCCGGTGACGGTGCCGTCGCGGCGGGCGGCCAGGGTCAGGCGCTGCACCTGGTCGCGGCCGTGGTGGGCGGAGAGCATCGACTCGGTGCGCGTCTCGGTCCACTTCACCGGCTTGCCCAGGCGGCGGGCGACCAGCAGGGTCAGCACCTCCTCGGGCGTGACCTGGAGCTTGCCGCCGAAACCGCCGCCGACGTCCGGCGCGATCACCCGGAGCCGCTGCTCGGGGATGCCGGTCACGGCGGCCAGCATCCAGCGCAGGATGTGCGGCACCTGGGTGGACGACCACACGGTGAACGAGTCCGGCGCCGGGTCCACCACCACCGAGCGGGGCTCCATGAACGCGGGGATCAGGCGCTGCTGGCGGAACGTGCGCCGGAGGACGACCTCGGCCTCCTCGATCACCCGGTCGACGTCCTCGCCGGTGCCGGCCGCGGCGGAGTCGAACACCCAGGTGGCGCAGGTGTTCGTGCCCAGGTCGGCGTGGACGACGTCGGCGTCCTCGGCGACCGCGGTCACCAGGTCGAGCACGACCGGCAGGTCCTCGTAGTCCACGTCGACCTCGGCCAGCGCGTCCTGGGCCTCGGCCGCGCCGCGGGCCACGACCAGCGCGACGGCCTCGCCCGCGAAGTTGACCTCGTCCACGGCCAGCGGGGGCGCGGGCGGGATGAGGATGTCCTCGGTGATCGGCCACGCGCACGGCAGGCTGCCCTGCTCGTCGGCCAGGTCGCGGCCGGTGAACACGGCGAGCACGCCGGGCATCCGGCTTGCGGCGGCGACGTCGACCGAGGTGATCCGGGCGTGCGCCACGGGGCTGCGCAGGACCGCGAGGTGCAGCATCCCGGGTAATTGGATGTTGTCGGTCCACCGGGTCGCGCCGGTGATCAGGCGGGCGTCCTCCTTGCGGCGGCGCGCCCGGCCGATCTCACCGGACCCTGCCCCGGACCCTGCCCCGGACCCGGCTCCGGACCCGTGCTCGGCGGTGGCGGTCATGCCCCACCACCCGCGTCGGTCCGGGCGGTGTTCATCCGGGAGGCCGCGTCGCGCACCGCGCTGACGATGTTCTGGTAGCCGGTGCAGCGGCAGAGGTTGCCCTCCAGGCCGTGCCGCACGGCGTCCTCGTCGGGGTCGGGGTCCTCGGCCAGCAGGTCGACCGCCTGCATGATCATGCCGGGGGTGCAGAACCCGCACTGGAGCGCGTGGTTGTCGTGGAACGCCTGCTGGACCGGGTGCGGTCGCCCCTCGCGGGCCAGGCCCTCGACGGTGGTCACCTCGCGGCCGTCCGCCTGCACCGCGAGCACGGCGCACGACTTCACGCTCCGGCCGTCGAGGTGGACGGTGCAGGCCCCGCAGTTGCCGGTGTCGCAGCCGACGACCGTGCCGGTCTTGCCGAGTCGTTCCCGCAGGTGGTGGACCAGCAGCGTGCGGGGTTCGACCTCGTCGCTGTAGGCCACCCCGTCCACGGTGACGGTGATCCGCATGAACACTCCCAACGCTGGTGGTGATGGGGGTCACACCGAGCCTGCTACCGGTGGCCGCGCCGGACAACCCCCCGGTCGTCAGCCGTGGATCGCGCCTTCGGTCCGGCTGAGCCGGTCGCCGCCGCCGCCCCAGCGCAGGGCGACGATCTCGGCGGCGATCGAGACGGCCGTCTCCTCGGGCGTGCGGGCCCCGAGGTCCAGGCCGATCGGCGAGGACAGCCGGGCGAGGTCGTCCTCGGCCACGCCGGCCTCGCGCAGGCGGCGCAGCCGGTCGTCGTGGGTGCGGCGGGAGCCCATGGCGCCGACGTAGCCGAGCTTGAGCCGCAGCGCGACCTCCAGCAGCGGCACGTCGAACTTCGGGTCGTGGGTGAGCACCGCGACCACCGTGCGCCCGTCGACCGCCCCGGCCTCGGCCTGCGCGGCGAGGTAGCGGTGCGGCCAGTCCACGACCACCTCGTCCGCCCCGGGGAACCGGGTCCGCGTGGCGAACACCGGCCGCGCGTCGCACACCGTGACGCGGTAGCCGAGGAACGCGCCGAGCCGCGCGACCGCGGCGGCGAAGTCGATCGCCCCGAACACCAGCATCCGGGGCGGCGGCTCGAAGGAGTTGACGAACACGGTCAGGCCCTCGCCGCGCCGCTGGCCGTCGGGCCCGTAGCGCAGGGTGCCGCTGCGGCCGCCGGCGAGCAGGCCGCGGGCGTCGTCGGCGATGGCGTCGCGGGCGCGGGCGGAGGGCACGTCGCCGCTCACCCGGTCCGGCCACACCACCAGGCGGCGACCGACCCACTCCGGGTGCTCGACGACCGAGACCACGGCCACGGGCTCCCGCGCCCGCACCGCGCCGACCACCTCGGCCAGCTCGGGGAAGGTGTCCGCGCCGACCGGCTCCACGTAGACGTCGAGGATGCCGCCGCAGGTCAGGCCGACCGAGAACGCGTCGTCGTCGCTCACCCCGTAGCGCTGGAGCACCGGCCGGCCGTCGGCGACCACCTGGCGCGCCAGCTCGTAGACCGCGCCCTCGACGCAGCCGCCGGACACGCTGCCGACCACCTCGCCGTCGGCGCCCACGAGCATGGCCGCGCCGGGTGGGCGGGGCGCGGAGCTGAACGTGGCCACGACGGTGCCGACGCCGACGGTCTCCCCCCGTTCGACGCGACGGGCCAGTTCGGCGAGGACGTCACGCAAGTCGAACCTCCTCCAGCAGTTCCCGCAGGGTGTCGAGGCTGTGGCCGGCGAGCAGCCGGTCCAGGTGCGGGAGGGCGGCGGCGATGCCGGACTGCACCGGCCGGTACCCGTCGTGGCCCGCGTGCGGGTTGACCCACAGCACCCGGTGGGCCAGCCGGGACAGCCGAGCCACCTGCTCGGCCAGCAGCGCGGGGTCGCCGCGCTCCCACCCGTCGGAGCAGATCACCACGACGGCCCGCCGCGCGGCGCCGCGCTGCCCCCACCGGTCCAGGAACACCTGGAGCGTCTCGCCGAGCCGGGTGCCGCCCTCGGCGTCGGGCACGGCCCGCGCGGCGGCGGCCAGGGCCGTCCCGGGGTCGCGGTGGCGCAGCTGGCGGGTGACGCGGGTGAGCCGGGTGCCGAGCGTGCACACCTCGACGGGCATCGCGCGGGCCACGACGTGGGCGAACCGCAGCAGCGCGTCCGCGTAGGGCTTCATGGAGCCGGAGACGTCGATGAGCAGCACGACCCGGCGCGGCCGTTCGGCGCGGCGGCGGCGCGCGAGCCGGACCGGTTCGCCGGTGGCGAGCATGGCGCGCAGGGTGCGGCGCGGGTCCGGGTCGCCCCGGCGGGCGGGTTCGGCGCGCCGGGTCCGCCGCCGGGGCGGGACGGGCCTCAGGGCGGCCAGCAGCTCGTCCAGGTGCCTCTTCTCGGCCGGGCCGAGCGTGGCGATGTCCCGGTGCCGCAGCACCTCCGCGTCGCTCGCGGCGACCTTCAGGGTGGGCGGGCGCCCGGACCGGCCGGTGCCGGTGGTGAGGGCGGCGAGCCGGCCGGCGCGCCGGGTGCGGGCGGAGGGCGGGCGCGGCGGCCCGCCGCCGAACCAGGCGGTGAACGCGGCGTCGTAGCGGGGCAGGTCGTCGGGTTCGGAGCACAGGGTGAGCCGGCCCGCCCAGTAGACGTGCGCGGCGGTCAGGTCGAGGTGGCCGAGGGCCTCGACGAAGGCCCGCGTCCGGTCGGGCCCGCACGGCACGCCGGCGTGCCGCAGCGCGCGGGCGAACCCCACGAGCCCGGTCGGCACGCCGGTGTCGGTCATCCCCCGATTGTGCGCGGGATCACCCGGCGAGCACACCGGCCGAAAGGGCGCGCCGGGTGTCCTCGCGGTACTTCAGGACCGCGCCGAGGGTGAGGGCGGCGCTCTCCGCGTCCAGCTCCGTGCGGCCCAGGGCGAGCAGCGCCGCCGCCCAGTCCAGGGACTCCGCCACCCCCGGCGGCTTGACCAGGTCGAGTTCCCGCAGCCGCCGCACGGCCTCGGCGACCTGCGTGGCCAGGCGCTCGTCGACCCCGGGCAGCCTGCGGCGCAGCACGGCCACCTCCCGCGCCAGGTCCGGGTGCTCCAGCCAGTGGTAGAGGCAGCGGCGCTTGAGCGCGTCGTGCACCTCGCGCGTGCGGTTGGAGGTCAGCACCACCAGCGGCGGGGTGGCGGCGGCGACGCGGCCCAGCTCGGGGATGGTCACCGCGTTCTCGTCCAGCACCTCCAGCAGGAACGCCTCGAACTCGTCGTCGGCCCGGTCCACCTCGTCGACCAGCAGCACGCACGGCGCCTCCTCCAGCGCCCGGAGCAGCGGGCGGGCGAGCAGGAAGCGCCGCGCGTAGAGGGACGCCTCGGCGGCGTCGGCGTCCACCGGGCCCGCCGCTTCGAGGGCGCGCAGGTGCAGCAGCTGGCGCGGGAAGTCCCAGTCGTAGAGGGCCTGGGCGGCGTCGATGCCCTCGTGGCACTGGAGGCGGATCAGCGGCAGGTCCAGGGCGCGGGCCAGGGCGACGGCCAGCGAGGTCTTGCCGGTGCCCGGTTCGCCCTCGCAGAACAGCGGGCGGCGCGTCCGCAGGGCGAGGAAGGCGGCGGTCGCCAGGCCCGGGTCGGGCAGGTAGTCGACGCGGTCCAGGGCTTCGGCCAGCTCGTCGGGCGTCACGACACCGAGGGTAGGGGCGGGTGCGACCCCGTGTCCTCGGGGACGCGGCCCCGAGACGGGACCAGGGTCGGTCCCCGATGTGCGGGCGGCCCCGGTCCCGCACCCTTGAGCCATGACGAACGACGTGATCGACCAGGCCACGGACAAGGTCAGGAAGCTCCGCCGCAGCCGGGGCGACCGGATGCTGGCGGGCGTCTGCGGCGGTGTCGCGAAGCTCCTCGGCGTGGACGCGGCGCTGCTGCGGATACTGCTGGTCGCCGCGACCCTGTTCGGGTTCGGCGCGGGCGCGGTGCTGTACCTGGCGTGCTGGTTCCTCGTGCCCGAGGAGGACTAGCCCCGCGACCCCGGACCGGGGGGCGCCGAGGATCACCGTCGGGGATCACCGTCGGGGGATCACCGGGGGAAGCCCGGCACACCGGGGAGCGCCTGCCACGGTCGGGGGCCGTCGAGGGGTCGGTACTCGACGCCGAGCGCGTCGAGCCGCGGCAGGTGGTGCTCGGTCAGCCGGGCGAGGAACTCGGCCTCGTCGCGGTCCGGGGGGCTCCACACGACCTCGGCGAAGGCGCTCAACCGGGGGAACGCCGCGTAGTCCAGCCGCCGGGGCGAGTCCAGGTGCTCGGTCCACAGGTTCGCCTGCGCGCCGAGCACCCGGTCCGCCGCCGCCGGCTCGTACCGGTACACGTCGGCCAGGGTGGTGACGGTGCCGACCGGGATGGGCTCGTCGGGGTGGTCGGACTGGCGGTAGTCCAGGTAGAGGTGCTCCTCCGGGCACATCACCACGTCGTGGCCGCGCTCCAGGGCCCGCAGGCCGGGCTCCTCGCCGCGCCACGAGGCGACGACCGTCGAGGCCGGCAGCGGACCGGCGTCCAGCACCTCGTCCCAGCCGAAGGGCCGCCTGCCGCGCGCGACCAGGTGCTGGGCGATGCGCCGCACGAACCGCCCGTCGCCGCCCTCGGCCTCGTCGCCGCCCAGGCCGACGACCTCGCCCGGGAACACCTCCAGCAGCTCGTCGAACACGTGCCGGTAGAAGTCGACGGCGGTTTCGTCGGCCCGCAGCACGTTCGGGTTGATCCCCCAGTCCGTCCACACCGGACCGCCGGACGCGCCCAGCTCCGGGTGGGCGGCGATGGCGGCCTGGCTGTGGCCGGGCACGTCGATCTCCGGCACCACGGTGACGTGCCGCGCCGCCGCGTAGGCCACGACCTCGCGCAGGTCGTCCTGCGTGTAGTGGCCGCCGTGGGGCCGCCCGGTCGTGCCGCCCGACCGGCGGTCGCCGAACCGCGAGTCGGCGCGCCAGCCGCCGACCTCGTGCAGGCGCGGGTAGCGCCGGCACTCGAACCGCCAGCCCTGGTCGTCGGTCAGGTGCAGGTGCAGCACGTTGAGCCGGTGCACCGCGAGCAGGTCGACGTAGCGGAGCAGGTCGTGCTTGGGCAGGAAGTGCCGCGCCACGTCGAGCATCGCGCCGCGCCACGCGAACCGCGGGTGGTCGACCACCTCGCACACCGGCAGCCGCACCGGTCCCGGCGGCACCGCCCGGAACGCGGCCGGGCCGCTGAGCTGCCGCAGCGCCTGCCGGGCGTAGAACTCGCCGGCCGCGTCGGACGCCTGGACCCGCACGCCGTCCGCGCGCGTCACGGACAGCCGGTAGCCCTCGGCCGGCCCGGCGACGCGCTCGACCCGGAAGTCGCCGCGGAAGTCGACCTCCGTCCCGTCGGCGGTCCAGGAGACGGGGCGCGGCAGCAGCGGCGTCACGACTTCACCGCCCCGGCCAGGCCCGCGACGAGCCGCCGCTGCACCAGGATGAAGAACAGCAGCACCGGGATCGTCATCAGCGTCGACCCGGCCATGATGGCACCCCAGTCGTTCTGGTCGGGTTTCACGAACACCTGGAGCGCCAGCGGCAGCGTCTGGTTCTCCGCGGCGGAGATGATGAAGGTCTTGGCGAACAGGAAGTCGTTCCACGCGTGGATGAACGACAGCACGCTGGTCGCCACCAGACCGGGCGCCACCAGCGGGAACAGCACCTGCCACAGGAACCGGAAGCGGGACGCGCCGTCCAGGGTCGCGGCCTCCTCCAGCTCGACGGGCACGGCCGCGACGAACCCGCGCAGCATCCAGATCGCGAACGGCAGGCTGAACGCCAGGTGCACCAGCACGAGCGAGCCGAGGTGGTTGAGCCCGAACACGGGCGCCACGTCGCGCACCGACCGCATCACGAAGAACAGCGGGATGGTCAGCGCCTCCACCGGCACCATCTGCACCACCAGCAGCATCACCAGCATGGTGGTGCGGCCGCGGAACCGGAACCGGGTCAGCGCGGTGGCCGCCAGGAACGAGATGAGCAGGCTCAGCAGCACCACCGCGACGGCGACCACGAGGCTGTTGAGGAAGTAGCGGCCGAAGCTCTGCACGGTCAGCGCCCGCGCGAAGCTGTCGAGCGTGGGCGCGAGCGTCCACGGCCGCGGGTCGGCCGAGATGACCTCCGCCTCGGGTTTGAGCGCGGTCAGCACCATCCAGTACAGCGGGAACGCGACCACCGCGGCCACCACGACCGTGACGGTCTCGGCGATCCCCCTGGACACACCCCGGTTCACAGCACCTCCCCGCTCCGCCGCAGCGCCCGCAGGTAGCCGACGGTGACCAGCAGCAGGATGACCGTGGTCACCACGCCGATCGCCGCGCCCAGCCCGTACTCGGAGGCGGCGAACGCCTGCTGGTAGGCGTAGACGTTGAGCACGAGGTTGCGCCCGGCGATGCCGCCGCCGTTGGTCATCACGTAGATCTGGGTGAACACCTTGAAGTCCCAGATGATCGACTGGATGGTCACCACGATCAGCAGCGGCCGCAGCAGGGGCAGGATGACGTTGGTCGCGGTCCGCAGCGTGGACGCGCCGTCCAGCGCCGCCGCCTCCAGCACCTCGCCGGGGATGGCCTTGATGCCCGCGTACAGGGTGACCAGGACGAACGGGAACGAGCACCAGACCACCTGCGCGGCGACCAGGCCGAACGCGACCCACCGGTCGTAGGTCCAGGAGAACCCGGTGGTGCCGAGCAGCTCGTTGACGAAGCCCAGGTTCGCGTCGAACAGGAACAGCCAGATCGTGGACCCGGCGACCGCGGGCGTGGCCCAGGCGCCGAGCGCGGCCAGGAACAGCACCGTCCGGGCCCAGGTGCGGACCCTGGTGGCCAGCACCGCGAGGGCGGCGCCGACCAGCAGGGTCCCCACCACGCACACCGCCGCGAACCCGACGGTCTGCCCGAGCACGGCCCAGAACCGGTCGTCGGCGACCAGGGCCCCGTAGTTGCCCAGGCCCAGGAACTCCAGCGCCGCGCCCCCGCTGACCTGCTCCTGGCCGTAGTCGTAGAGCGAGATCAGCACGAGCTGGTAGATCGGGTAGCCCATGAGCCCGACCAGCACCAGCAGCGCCGGGGCGAGGTAGGCGACCGCGGCGCGCCCGTCGCCCCGCCTCCCCCTCCCCCTCCCGCGCGCCGGGGGCTGCCCGGCGGGGGCCGGCCGGGCAGCCGCCTCCCGCGCGGCGGTGGTCCCGGCCGTCATGAACCGAACGCGGCGTTCATCTCGTCGGCCGCCGACCTGGCCACGGTGTCGAGGTCCTCCCCGGCCGCGGCGACCTCCTGGAGCAGGTTGGGCAGCACGGCCTGGGCGTCGACCTTGGCCCAGTCCGGGGTGACCGGCACGAACCTGGTGCCCGCCTCCAGGGTGCGGATGAACGGCTCCAGCACCGGGTTGGCCTCGGCGACCTCCCGCTGGACGTCGCCGAAGGTGGGCAGGTTGCCCATGGCGTCGAACATCTTGCGCTGGTAGGTCTTGCCGCCGAGGAGCCGGACGAACTCGGTGGCCAGGCTCTTGCGCTGGGAGCCGTTGAGCACGCCGAGCAGGTTGCCGCCGGCGAACGCGGGCGCGATCGAGCCGGGGGTCTTGCCGGGCAGCGGCACCACGGCGTACTTGCCGGCGGCGCTGGAGGCGTCGACGGACCTGCGGTTGAAGTCGCCGCCGACGACCATCGCGGCCTTGCCCGCGCGGAACGCCTCCACGCTGGCGTCGCCGCCGTTGCCGGCGCACTGGGCGGGCGGGCAGATGTCGTCGGCGATCAGCTCGGTGTACTGGCGCAGGCCGGCCTTGGACTCGGCGCTGTCGATGGTGGAGACGTACCCGCCGCCCTCCCGGCGGGCGATGTCGCCGCCGTTGGCCCACACGAACGGCATGGCGCCGTAGGTGTACTTGCCGCCCGCGGAGATGCCGAGCAGGTCGGGCCTGGCCTCGCGGACGCGGCGGGCCAGCGGCGCGATGTCGTCGAGCGTGGCGGGCGGCTGGAGGCCCAGCTCCTGGAAGACGTCGGTGCGGTAGTAGAGGGCGCGCACGCCGACGTACCAGGGGACGCCGTAGACCTTGCCGTCCACCTCGCCGGTGTCGAGCACGGCGGGCAGCAGGTCCTTGCCCTCGTCCCACCCGTTCACGTCGATCTCGGCGAACCCGCCGCCCGCGACGTACCCGGCGAGGTCGGTGTTGCCGAACTCGGCCACGTCGGGCGCGCTCGGCGGATCGCTGAAGGCGGCCTTGAAGCGCTCGGCGCGGGTCTGCACCTGGATGTACTGGACGTCGACGGTGACGCCCTGGTGCGCGTCCTGGAACTCGGTGACGGCCTCCTTCACCACCGCTTCCTTGGGGCCCCGGTTGACCTCGTCGAACAACCAGACCCGGAGTTGGCCGGTCTGCTCGTCGGCGCCGGTGGGGGCCGGACCCGACTGGACCGGGGCGCACCCGGCCAGCACGACCGCGCCCACGGCTGCTGCTGCTACTGCGAACCGCATCCTCGCCACCTCTTCTTCAGGATGCATTGCGTCCTGTGCAACGACTATTTCAAGGGAAGCAACGGGGATGCTATGGCCGAATCGGCAGGCGGTCTAGACCAGATCCGCCCAGAGGCGGACGGCGTCGGCCGACAGCGGCGCGTCCCAGCCCGCCGGGCGCACCGCGCTCCCGACGTGGAACGCGGTCACCCCGACGGCCTTCAGCGGCGCCACGTGCCCGGTCTTCAGCCCGCCGCCGACCAGCAGGCGGACGCCGTCCCGCCGGGCGGCCAGCCGCTCCAGGACCCCGAGCCCGTCGGCCACCCCGCGCGGGCTGCCCGCGGCCAGCACGGTGTCGCAGCCCAGGTCCCCGACCACGCCCCACGCGGCCTCGGGGTCGGCGGAGTTGTCCAGCGCCCGGTGGAACGTCCAGGCGCACCCGTCGAGCTCCGCGAGCACCTCCGCGCACGCCGCGACGTCGACCTTCGCCCGGTGGTCGAGGAACCCGAGCACGAACTCCGAGGCGCCCGCCGCCCGCAGCGCCGCGGCGTCGCGCCGCAGGCGGCCGAGGTCGCCGGGGGCGAACCCGGGCGCGTCCCGCAGCATCACCCGGACCGGCAGGTCGGTGGCCCCGAGGACGTCGCGGAGCACGGGCACCGGCGGCGTCAGCCCGTCCGCGGCCATGTCGACGGTCAGTTCCAGGCGGTCGGCCCCGCCGGCCTGGGCGGCCTCGGCGTCGGCGGCGTGCAGCGCGATGACTTCCAACATGGTCTGGACCATAGCGAGCCACCGGGCGGTGGGCGGGGGAAGTCAACTGTCAACGGCCGGCCGTGTATCCAGCGTAGAACTACTCACTCCTTGTCTGATGACGGTTCCTCACCGCGACCGCGAACCGGGCGGGGTGAGCCGGAGCTCTGGGGGAGGGGAGGCGGTCGATCGGCTTCGAGGGGTGCCGATCGGACGCCGCTCCAGGGGGGAACGGCGGTCCGCGGTGCGAGGGGGGCATCGCGGGCCGCCGCCGCGACGGTGGTGAAGGTGTGTGACGATCGACTTCGGACGGGGGACGCGAGGAGGAGGTGAGGACGTGGGAGAACTCCGCACGGCCGGTGAGCGCCCACCCTGGGAGGGCCTGGACGGGACGGACCGGCACGCCGCCTGCGTCATCGCCGCGCGCGACGGCGACCGGAGGGCGCTGGACGTGCTGATCGCCGACCTCACCCCCCTCGTGTGGCACATCGCCCGCGGGCACGGGCTGGACCGCAGCACCGCCGAGGACGTGGTGCAGACGGTGTGGCTCGCGCTGCTGCGGCACCTGGACCGCCTGGTCGAACCCCGCGCGCTGGCGGGGTGGCTCGTCGTGACGACGCGCCGCGAGGCCCAGCGCACCTGGACGCCCAGCCGGCGGGAAGCCTCGCTGAACGACGAGCTGGCGGAACAACTGGAGAGCGAGTACGGGTTGCCCGAGGACGCCGCCCTGGTCGACGACCGGGACCACCGGTTGTGGCGGGCGTTCGGGCGGCTGCCGCAGAGGTGCCAGGAGCTCCTGCGACTCACCGTGCTGGCCGGGCGGGCGGAGTACCGCGCGGTAGCCGAAGCACTGTCCATGCCGCGCGGCAGCATCGGCCCGACCAGGGGTCGGTGCCTGACCGCGTTGCGCGCACATCTCGACGCGGAAGGAGGATCGCGGTGAACGACATCGACCCGCGCGATGACCGCAGAGGACAAGAGGACACCGCTGTCCTCACTGAACTGAACCGTTTGGTGTACGAGTTGGACCCGCCCCCGGCGGGGCTCGTGGAACGCATCAGGTTCGCGGTCGCCCTGGAGAACCTGGACGTCGAGGTGGCCCGCTGGGAGCGGGCCGGCTCGTTCGCCGGCGTGCGCGGCGGGAGTCCCGGCACCATCACCTTCACGGTGGACAACCTGACCCTGATGGTGAACTTCACCTCGACCGGCGCCCGGCACCGCATAGACGGCTGGCTGGTGCCCGCGGGTGAGCACACGGTCGAGGTGCGGGTGGCCGAGCACGAGTCGAGCACCACCACGGCGGACGACGGGGGGCGGTTCGTGCTGTCCGACGTGCCCGCCGGGACCACGCAGATCGTGGTGCACCTGGTGAACTCGCGGGGCGAGCCGGGCCGGACGGTCGTGACGCCCACGATCATGTTGTAGTGGTCGGCGGGGCCCTGCCCCCTGCCGCTCGTTCCCGCCTTGGTTCCCGTGTCCCTGTGCCCGGCGCCTGCCTGCTGCACCCGGGCCCTGATTTCGCGCCTCGCGCCTGCCCGCCGGGCCCGCGCTCTGCGCCCACCGGCTGCACCCGTGCCTCGCGCCCGTGCCCCGCGTCACCCGCCGGGCCCGCGTCCTGGTCCCACCGGCTGCACTCGTGCCTCGCGCCCGCCCACCGGGCCCGCGCCCGCCTGCTGTGCTCGTGCCCCGTGCCCGCCTGCTGGCCTTGCACCCGCCCGCTGGCCTCACGCCTCGTGCCCGCCAGCTGTACCGGCACCCCGCACCCCACGCCCGCCCGCCAGACCCGCGCGCTGCGCCCGACCCTCGCCCGACCTTTGTCTGGTCCGCGCCCGGCCCTCGCGCCCTACGCCCGCCCGCTGGTCCCGCCTCGTGCTCTCACCTGGGATTTCCCCACCCGAGCCGACTCGCCACCGCCAGCCCCGGGCCTGATCACGCCCAGCCGTGGACGGTGAACAACCCCGCCACCCCGGCCCCGGCAGCCCCGGCCCCTGCGTCCCCCGCCATCCCCACCGTCGCCCCTGCCGCCCCCAAGGCCCGCAACCCGACAGCGGCGTACTCCAGCAGCTCCCCGGGCAGCGCACCAACCGCGAACCACCCCACCGCCGAACACCGGTCGGGCTCGCGCACCACGGGCTCCCCCACCCACTCACGCACCTCGAAGAACACCCCCACCCGCGCCTCGACCCCCGGCGCGACCGCGTGGACAAGGTGAACAAACTTCAGGTCCACCTCCCGCACCACGACCCCGATCTCCTCCGCGACCTCCCGCACGGCCGCGGCCGACAGCGACTCACCCGCCTCGACCTTCCCGGCCGGCAGGTGCCACTTCCCGTCGAACCGCGGATCCCGATCACGCCGCAGGCTCAGCAGCACGCGGCCGTCGTCGCGCACGAGCGCCACGTGGACGTCCACCAGGTGCCGGTGAGCCATCAGCACGCGCCGATCAGCGCACCGGCCACACCGGACACACCGCCGACCCGGCCCACGTGCCCGACCGGCATACGCACCACCTTCGAGTGATCCCTCACGACCGCTCCCAATGCAACCCCCTCCTCCGACCGACCGCACGCACGCCGCCGGGGACAGCGTCCCCAGGGGGTGTCCAGCGAGACCGGCCAAGTCGGCTGTCCGGTGCGGTCCGCGTTCATCCGCACTCCGCACTCTCCCCGTGCTCTCGCACTCTCCCCGCGCTCTCCGCCGCTCGTTCTGCCCCGCACCCCGGAACGAGGGACTCGCGGTCGTACCGGGGTGGTTCGGGCGTCGATTTCTCTAACCGAGATCGATAACGCCGTTTCCGTACATTCTCGGGCAGGAATCACCCGATAGTGTCCGACCCTCCCGCACAACCCGACAATTCCACCCCACCGAACATAACGAGAAAGGGCCCGGTTCGCGCGAAGCGAACCGAGCCCTTCTCAACCTTCTCACCGGTCGAACCCACCGATCCGGTCGCCATTCCCACGACCCGACCGAGCCGGTCCGAACCAATCCGACTCCGGCCCGACCCCACCCCGGTCGAGAGGACCGGAACGGGATCGGATCAGGTGGAGTCGATCAGAAGTCCATGCCGCCGGCGTCCGGGACGGACGGGGCGCTGCCCGCCTTCTCCGGCTTGTCGGCGACGACGGCCTCGGTGGTCAGGAACAGCGCGGCGATCGACGCGGCGTTCTGCAGCGCCGAGCGGGTGACCTTGGTCGGGTCCGGGACGCCGGCCGCGAGCAGGTCCTCGTAGACACCGGTGGCGGCGTTGAGGCCGTGGCCGACGGGCAGGCCCTTGACCTTCTCCACCACGACGCCGCCCTCGAGGCCGGCGTTCACGGCGATCTGCTTCAGCGGCGCCTCGACGGCGACCTTGACGATGTTGGCACCGGTGGCCTCGTCGCCCTCCAGGTTCAGGCCCTGGAACGCGGCCTCGGCGGCCTGCAGCAGGGCCACGCCACCACCGGCGACGATGCCCTCCTCCACGGCGGCCTTGGCGTTGCGCACCGCGTCCTCGATGCGGTGCTTGCGCTCCTTGAGCTCGACCTCGGTGGCGGCGCCGGCCTTGATGACCGCGACACCACCCGCGAGCTTGGCCAGGCGCTCCTGGAGCTTCTCGCGGTCGTAGTCGGAGTCCGACTTCTCGATCTCGGCGCGGATCTGGTTGACGCGGCCCTGGATCTGCTCGGCGTCACCCGCGCCCTCGACCACGGTGGTCTCGTCCTTGGTGACGACGACCTTGCGGGCCTTGCCCAGCAGCGACAGGTCGGCGTTCTCCAGCTTGAGGCCGACGTCCTCGGTGATGACCTGGCCACCGGTGAGGGTGGCGATGTCCTGGAGGATGGCCTTGCGGCGGTCGCCGAAGCCCGGGGCCTTGACGGCGACGGACTTGAAGGTGCCGCGGATCTTGTTGACGACCAGGGTGGCCAGGGCCTCGCCCTCGACGTCCTCGGAGATGATCAGCAGCGGCTTGCCGGACTGCATGACCTTCTCCAGCAGCGGGAGCAGGTCCTTCACCGTGGCGATCTTGGAGCCGTAGAGCAGGACGTACGGGTCCTCGAGGACCGCCTCCTGCCGCTCCGGGTCGGTCACGAAGTAACCGGAGATGTAGCCCTTGTCGAAGCGCATGCCCTCGGTGAGCTCAAGCTCGAGCCCGAGCGCGTTGCTCTCCTCGACGGTGATGACGCCTTCCTTGCCGACCTTGTCCATGGCCTCGGCGATGAGCTCACCGATGGTCGAGTCGCCCGCGGAGATGGACGCCGTGGCGGCGATCTGCTCCTTGGTCTCGACCTCCTTGGCGGTCTTGTGCAGCTGCTCGATGACGGCCTCGACGGCCTGCTCGATGCCGCGCTTGAGGCCCAGCGGGTTGGCGCCCGCGGCCACGTTGCGCAGGCCCTCGCGGACCAGGGCCTGGGCGAGCACGGTGGCGGTCGTGGTGCCGTCACCGGCGACGTCGTCCGTCTTCTTCGCCACTTCCTTGACGAGCTCGGCCCCGATCTTCTCCCAGGGGTCCTCGAGCTCGATCTCCTTGGCGATGGAGACGCCGTCGTTGGTGATGGTCGGCGCGCCCCACTTCTTCTCGAGCACGACGTTGCGGCCCTTGGGGCCGAGCGTCACCTTGACGGCGTCGGCGAGAGTGTTCATGCCACGCTCGAGACCGCGGCGGGCATCCTCGTCGAACGCGATCATCTTGGCCATTGCGGTGTGTTCCTCCGCCTGATTGCGAATGGGGCCACTGTGGGCGCGCGCCCACAGCGGAACACGGTGCTTCGGCCAGGCTCGGTGCCCGCGACGGACGACCTGCTCCCGGTGGGGAGCCTGCCTCACCGTCCCAGCCTGCGTGTTGGCACTCGGCTGGCCCGAGTGCCAATACCGTGTTTAGCACTCGACGGAGGAGAGTGCAAGAAGACCAGGTCAGCGGGACGTGCGGACGGGGACGCTGGTGGGCAGCGTGCGGCCGGCGGTGGGCTCGCCGACGTCGATGGACTGGTTCGTGCTCTGCGCGGGCCCGCTGGGCGGCTCGTCCTTGGGGGTGAGGAACAGGATGAGCACGACGATGGCGGCGATCGCGATCGCGCCGACGAGCACGGGGGCGAACCACGCGGGCCGGCCCTTGTGGGTGTCGGTGAACGCGCTGGTGCCGACCTGGGCGGGCGGGCGCAGCCGCACGGGCTCCTGGAGGAAGCCGGGCTGCTGCTGGTGCTGCTGGTAGGGGGGCCGGTAGGGCTGCGCGGGGACGCCGCCGGTCTGGGGGCCGGGGGGTCCCTGGTCGGGGCGCCGGGCGGGCGGGGCGGTCTGGGGCGCGGCGGACAGCGCCACGCGGGCCGCGTTGATCAGTTCCACGCAGGAGGCGTACCGCTGCGCCGGGTCCTTGCCGGTGCCCCGGCGCAGCACGTCGTCGATGGCGGGCGGCAGCGACACCAGGGCGCTCAGCGAGGGGGTCTCCGAGCCGAGGTGGCCCTGGATGACGTCCTGCACGCCGCCCTGGAACGGCGGGCGCCCGGACAGGCAGGCGAACAGCATGCAGGCCAGCGCGTACTGGTCGGTGCGGCCGTCGAGGGGCTCGCCGCGCAGGTGCTCGGGCGCGGCGTAGGTGGGCGAGCCGAGGAAGTCGCCGGTGCGGGTGCGGTGGCCGGTGGCGCCGCGCCTGGTCAGGCCGAAGTCGGCCAGGTAGACGTGCTCGCGGGAGGCTTCCTTGGCGGTGACCAGCACGTTGGCGGGTTTGACGTCGAGGTGGACCAGGCCCTTGCCGTGCAGCATGTCGAGGGCTTCGGCGACCTGGCCGAGCAGGGTGAGGGTGCGCGCGGGCGGCAGCGGGCCGTCCTTGATCAGCGCGGCGAGGTCCTGGCCGTCGACCAGGCGCATCGCGATGTAGAGCAGCCCGTCGACCTCGTCGAAGTCGTAGAGCGGGACGATGTTGGCGTGGTCGATGGCCGAGGTGTTGCGGGCCTCGTCGACGAACCGCTCGCGGAACTCGGCGTCGGCGGTGAGGTGCTCGCCGATGACCTTGAGGGCGACCTTGCGCCCGAGCCTGACGTCCGTGGCCCGGTAGGTCACGCTCATGCCACCGCGGCCGAGCACCCCGTCGATGCGGTAGTGCCCCAGCCGTCGTCCTGTCAGGTCCTCCGACACCCGGGCAGCCTAACGTCCGCGTGCCGCGACGTGCGCGGGGTTCCCGGCAAAGCCCCCGTCGGGGGTGTCGTGAGCCGCCCGGCCCGCCGCGGGGCGGGCCGGGCGTGGGTCACGGGGCCTTCCGGACGTCCGACGCCTGGCTGCGGCCGTCGCGGCCCGCCTGGATCTCGAACTCCACGCGGTCGCCCTCGGCCAGCGTGCGGAAACCCTCCATCTGGATCGCCGAGTAGTGCACGAACACATCTGGCCCGCCGTCGGCGGCGATGAAGCCGTACCCCTTCTCCGAGTTGAACCACTTGACCGTGCCGACAGCCAAGACGTCCTCCTTTGAGAAATACCCTGAGCAAACCGCCACGCTAGAGGCACGAGGGGGTCCGCCGATACCTCCTTATGGAGTCATGCGCGCGTACTGAATCCGTTGTCCCGCAACCAAGTGGCCAATGAGCGCGGGCTGTGGGTCCGGGTGAGCACCAGTCCGGGTCCGGCGAAGTCCAGGACCAGTCCCTCGCCATTCCGCACGGATTGGGGCGCGTCGGGGGAAACCGCGCGCAACCGGCACTGGAGGGTGCCGGCGAAGGCCACGACGTGCCCGGCGTCGACGGTGACCAGCTCACCGGCCTCCAGGGTGACCACGTCGAGGGCGCCGTAGCAGGACAGCACCACCGGGCCGCTGCCGTAGGCGTAGGTGAACACGCCGTGGTCGCCGCCGTGGAGGGCGCGGACGGGCGGCGCGGCGGGGTCGAGGCGGGCGGTGGCGGCGGAGGCGAGCCAGGCGGTCCTGGACACGCACCAGCCGGACGTGCCCTCCAGCTCCAGCACGTGCAGGTCGCCGGGCAGCGGCGGGGCGACGTCCACCCAGCCGCCCTCGGCGCCGGCCGTGCACAGCGCGGCGGTGACGCCGGGCGCCTTGGCGCGGACGTCGACGGCGGTCCCGTAGCTGGTGGCGAGCACCGAGGAACGCTCGACGAGCACCGGTTCGCCCGGTGCGAGCACTAGTCGGGCCACCCCCGCAGCCGGGGTGTGGCGCGTGCGGACCTGCAACGTTCCCCCTGCCTCGACCAACCGCCCGGGGCAGTCTGCCACGGGAGGGGCAGGATGGTGGACGTGTCCGAGCTGATCAGAGTCGCCGACCACCGGGCCCGCGTCGCCGCGCTGGTGGGCGTGATGCCGGTGGTGGAGCCGCCCCTCGCCGACTGCCTGGGGCTGGTACTGGCCCGGGACCTGGTGGCGCCGATCGCGCTGCCGCCGTTCGACAACTCCGCGATGGACGGCTACGCGGTGCGGGCGGCGGACGTGGCGGCGGTGCCGGTGACGCTGCCCGTGGCGCAGGACATCCCCGCGGGTCGCGCGCACGTGTCGCCGCTGGAGCCGGGCACCGCGCACCGGATCATGACGGGCGCGCCGGTGCCCGCGGGCGCGGACGCGGTGGTGCAGGTGGAGTGGACCGACGCGGGCACGTCGGCGGTGCGGGTGGACCGCGCGGTGGCGGCGGGCCAGAACGTGCGGCGGGCGGCGGACGACGTGGCGCCCGGGTCGGTGGTGCTGGCCGCGGGGGCGGGGCTGGGGCCGGCGCAGCTGGGGTTGGCGGCGGCGCTGGGGTTCGGCGCGCTGCCGGTGCGCCGGCGGCCGCGGGTGCTGGTGCTGTCGACCGGGTCGGAGCTGGTCGGGCCGGGGGCGCCGCTGGAGCCGGGGCAGATCTACGAGTCGAACGGCGTGATGCTGGCGGCGGCGGTGCGCGAGGCAGGCGGTGAGGCGGAGCTGCTGCGGTTCGTGCCGGACGACGTCGGGCGGTTCCACGAGGCGGTCGGGCCGCGGCTCGGGTCGTTCGACCTGCTGCTCACCTCCGGCGGGGTGAGCGCGGGCGCGTACGAGGTGGTGAAGGACGCGCTCTCCGGGCGCGGGGTGGAGTTCACCAGGGTCGCGATGCAGCCGGGCGGGCCGCAGGGCGCGGGCCGGTACCGGGGGGTGGCGGTGGCGACGCTGCCGGGCAACCCGGTGAGCGCGCAGGTGTCGTTCGAGGTGTTCGTCCGGCCGGCGCTGCGGGCGGCGATGGGGTTCGCGCGGGTGGCGCGGCCGACGGCGGTGGCGCGGCTGAGCTCGCCGATCGGCTCGCCGGCCGGGCGGACGCAGTTCCGGCGCGGCGCCTACGACCCGGTGTCGGGGCGGGTGGTGACGCCGGTGGGTGGTCCCGGCTCGCACCTGCTGTCGGCGCTGGCGGTCAGCGACTGCCTGATCGAGGTGCCCGAGGACGTGACGGAACTGGCCGGGGGCGCCGAGGTCACCGTGCACATGCTTCACGGAGGGTGATCGGCGTTCACCCATCGGCGTTGATCATCGGCTGTGATCGGGATTACACTGGTGACGGTCCCCGCTCGCCCGGTCCGTGCGTTTCGTCGGGGGACGCACGGGCGGGCCGGCCGGGGGTCGGCACGCCGGACCGCTCGGCCGCGTAGCGTGTGACGGGCCGGAACCGCCCCGACACGGAAGAGCCATGACCGACCAGAACCGTGGTGCCGTCTCCCACCTCCTCCAGCTCGCCAAGGGGATCGTCCCCCCGATGAACCCCGCGGGCCGCCCGTTCGTGGCCGGCGCGGCCGTCGTGACGCTGCTGCTGCGCCGGCGCTCCAAGCGCCTCGGCGTGGTCGGGGCGGTCCTGACCGCGTGGGTGGCGTGGTTCTTCCGCGAACCCGCGCGCACCACCCCCACCCGCCCCGGCCTCGCCGTGGCGGCCGCCGATGGCACCGTGTCCCACGTCGTCGAGGCCGCGCCGCCCGCCGAACTGGGGCTCGGCGACGTGCCGATGACGCGGATCAGCGTGTTCCTGTCCGTGTTCGACGTGCACGTGCAGCGCGTCCCGGTGACCGGGCTGGTGCGCCGCGTGGCGTACCGGGCGGGCAAGTTCCTGTCCGCGGACCTGGACAAGGCCAGCGACGACAACGAGCGCAACGCCGTGTGGCTCACCACCCCCGAGGGGCACGACGTGGTCGTCGTGCAGATCGCCGGCCTGGTCGCGCGGCGGATCGTGTGCCAGGTCGCCGAGGGCGACAAGGTGGCCGCCGGGCAGACCTACGGGCTGATCCGGTTCGGCTCCCGCGTCGACCTGTACGTGCCGGCGGGCAGCCGGGTGCTGGTCGAGGCCGGTCAGCGCACGATCGGTGGCGAGACCGTGCTCGCCGAACTCCCCTCGGAGGGCTGAGCGGATGGCTCCCAGCGGGCCCGGCATCAGGCTGCTGCCCAACGCCATCACGGTGCTCGCGATGTGCTCGGGGCTGTCCTCGGTGCACTTCGCCATCGTCGAGATGTGGGGCGCGGCGATCGCGGCGATCGCGGCGGCGGCGCTGTTCGACGGGCTGGACGGGCGGCTGGCCCGGATGCTCGACGCGACCAGCAAGATGGGCGCGGAACTGGACTCGCTGGCCGACGCGATCTCGTTCGGGGTCGCGCCCGCGCTCGTGGTCTACGTGTGGAAGTTCGACGGCGCGCGCCAGGGCTGGGTCATCGCGCTGGTGTTCGCGGTGTGCATGGTGCTGCGGCTGGCGCGGTTCAACACCCTGCTGGAGGTCGAGCGGCCGCCGTTCACCAAGGAGTTCTTCGTCGGCGTGCCCGCGCCGGCCGGCGGGTTGCTGCTGCTCCTGCCGCTGATCGTGGACGAGCAGGTGGGCCAGCCGGGCTGGTGGTCCGACCCGGTGGTCGTCGGGGTGTGGACGGTCGCGGTGGCGATGCTGCTGGTGAGCCGGATCCCGACGCTGTCGGTGAAGACGATCAGGGTGTCGCCGCGGTTCGTGGCGCCGCTGCTGGTGCTCGTGGGGTTGCTGGCGGCGGCGATCATCACGTTCCCGCTGGCGGCGCTGATCGCGGCGATGCTGGTGTACCTGACGCACCTGCCGTACTCGGTGCGCCGGTACCGGTGGCTGGCCAAGCACCCGGAGGCGTGGGAGGTGCCCGCGGCCGACCGGCGGGCGATCAAGCGGGCGCACGGCGTGGCGGCCAGGCGGTTGGGGTTGCGGCAGCCGCTGCGGGGGCGGGTGGCGGGCGCGGCGCTGCGCGCGGTTGGCCGGCCGCGGCGGATCGACTCGACCGAGGTGGTGGCGGACACCAACGGCCAGCCGCGGCCGGGCTCGGGCTCGGCTCCCGGCCCGGGTCAGGGCAAGCGGCGCGGGTGGCGGCACATGGGTTTGCGCAGGCACGACCGCCCGTGATGGACTGGTGTTGATCTTGCCCGACCCGATCGGGTGATCATCGGCGGGACCATGTACGGAAACGCCGTTACGGTCATCGGTTGAACATGAAGGAACCGCCGACCACCCCCCACGCCCCACCCCCACTCCCCTCTCGTCCACCCCCGCTCCCCCTCGACGACCCCCACGCAGCCCCCCGACCACCCCCACCCGGCCGCCGGCCGACCCGGGCCCACCTACCTCCCCAGCCGACCCTGGCCGACCCGGGCCCACCTCCAGCCGACCCCGTCCGACCCGGGCCCACCTCCAGCCGACCCCGTCCGACCCGTGCGAACCCGGCCCCCGCACTACGCTCGACGCCGTGATCACCCTGACGGCCCGCCTGTCCCCCTCGGCCCTGGACACCCGCCGCGGAGTGGTGCGGCTGCACCCGGAGGTGCTGGACGCGCTGGGCCTGCGCGCGTGGGACGCGGTGCGCCTGACGGGCGCGCGGGTGAGCGCGGCCCTGGCCGCCGCCGGCGACGGCCCGCCCGGGGTGGTGCTGCTGGACGACGTGACCCTGTCGAACATCGGGGTCGTGGAGGGCGCCGAGGTGGTGGTGGCCCCGGTGGAGGTCTCCGCTGCCCGACGGGTGGTGGTGGCCGGGTCACGGCTGGCGAGCACGTCGCTCGCGCCGGAGACCCTGCGCATGGCGCTGACCGGCAAGGTGCTGATGGTGGGCGACGCGGTGTCCCTGCTGCCGCAGGACCTGGCCCCGCCGCCGGGGACGGACCTGAGCGCGACCAGGCGCAAACTGTCGAACGCGATCGGCATGACGTGGACGAACGAGCTGCTGACCATCACCGCCTCCGAACCCGCCGGGGTGCCGGTCGCGGTGCAGCCGTCGACGGTCGTGGGGTGGCGCGACGGGGCGAGCACGGGTGACGCGCCGGGCTCGGGCCGGGCCGGCGGCGCGGCCGGGGTTGGGGCCGGCTCAGGCGGCCCGGGTGGGATCGGCTCGGGCGGGATCGGTGCGGGCGGTCGGGGTTCGGCCGGGGTTGGCCGGACCGGATCGGGCGCGGGCGGGGCAGGTGTCGGCGCGGCGGGTGCGGGCCCGGGTTTCGCGGGCCCGGGGTCCACGGGCAGGGGTTCGGGCGCGGGCCTGATCGGCTCGGCGGGCGTGTACCCGACGGGCTCCGGCGTGCTCGACGCGGACCCGGCCGAACCGGACGTGGACGAGGACGCGACAACCACCGCGCCCCCCGTGCCCATCGCGGACCTGGTGGGCCAGCAGGACGCCGCCAAGCGGCTCGCCGAGTGGTTCGACCTCACGTTCAGCCACCCGGAACTGCTGGCCAGGCTCGGCGCGACCCCCCGCCTCGCGACGCTGGTCAACGGCCCCGAGGGGGTCGGCAAGACGACGCTCGTGCGGGCCGTCGCGCACGCGGCCGGGGCGGTGGTCGTGGAGGTCGCCGCGCCGAGCATCGCGGTCCTGGAGGCCAACACCACCGCGCAGCGGCTGGCCGACGCCCTGGTCTCGGCGGCCTCGGCGCAGGCACCTGCCGTGCTGCTGCTGACCGACGTCGAGGCGCTGTTGCCCGCCGCCACGCCGCCGCCGGTGGCGACGGTGGTGCTCGACGCGTTGCGCGGGCGCCCCGAAGGTGTCGCGCTGGTGGTCACGAGCGCGCACCCGGAGGCCGTGGACCCGCGGTTGCGGGCCCCGGAGCTGGTGGATCGCGAGCTGGTGCTGCCGCTGCCCGACCGGGCGGCGCGGACGGAGCTGCTGCGGGTGCTGCTGCGGGACGTGCCGGTGGAGTCCGATGTGGACTTCGGCGCGGTCGCCGACCGGACGCCCGGTTTCGTGGCGGCGGACCTGGTGGCGCTGCGGCGGGAGGCCGCGGTGCGCGCGGTGCTGCGGCAGCGGGACGCCGCGGAGCCCCGGGTGGGTCAGGAGGACCTGCTGGGCGCGCTGGAGATCGTCCGGCCGATCTCGATGTCCACTTCGGACACGCTGCGGACGGGCGGCCTGACGCTGGCGGACGTCGGTGACATGGTCGAGGTCAAGCAGGCGTTGACCGAGGCCGCGCTGTGGCCGTTGCAGTACCCGGACTCGTTCGCGCGCCTCGGGGTCGCGCCGCCGCGCGGGCTGCTGATGTACGGACCGCCGGGGTGCGGGAAGACGTTCCTGGTGCGGGCGCTGGCGGGCACGGGTCGGTTGAACGTGCTGTCGGTCAAGGGCGCCGAGCTGATGGACAAGTTCGTGGGCGAGTCGGAGCGCGCGGTGCGGGAGCTGTTCCGGCGGGCGGCCGAGGCGGCGCCGGCGCTGGTGTTCCTGGACGAGGTCGACGCGTTGGCGCCGCGGCGCGGGCAGTCGTCGGACTCGGGCGTGTCGGACCGGGTGGTGGCGGCGCTGCTGACCGAGTTGGACGGGGTCGAGCCGCTGCGCGACGTGATCGTGCTGGGTGCGACGAACCGGCCGGAGCTGGTCGACCCGGCGTTGCTGCGGCCGGGCCGGTTGGAGCGGCTCGTGTACGTGCCGCCGCCGGACGCCGAGGCGCGGGGCGAGATCCTGCGGGCGTCGGCGCGGAACACGCCGCTGGCCGGGGACGTGGACCTGGCGGCGTTGGCGGAGGAGCTGGACGGGTACTCGGCGGCGGACTGCGCGGCGTTGATCCGGGAGGCCGCGTTGACGGCGATGCGGGAGTCGCTGTCGGCGACGGAGGTGACGGGCGCCCACCTGGCCGCCGCCCGGACGGCGGTCCGGCCGTCGCTGGACCCGGCGCAGCTCGCCGCCCTGGCCGCCTACGCCGAGTCGCGCGGGGGCTGAGCCGGCTCGCGGGAACGCCCCAACGGATGACACGTGCCACCGGACCGGGCGACACGCCGGGGGCGGGCGGGACCATTCGGTGCGGTGCGGAGGAAAGGTGCGAACGGGTGAACGGTGACGTGGTGGGTGCGGCGGGGGCGTTCGTCGCCGGTCCGGACTGGGTTCGGCACGCCGTCTGGTGGCACGTCTACCCGCTCGGGTTCACCGGGGCCGAGCCCCGGCTCGCCGCCGACGCCCCGGTCGCGCACCGCCTGGGTCACCTGACCGCCTGGCTGGACCACCTGCTGGAGCTGGGCGCGTCCGGGTTGGCGCTGGGCCCGGTCTTCGCGTCCGAGACCCACGGCTACGACACCACCGACCACTACCGCGTCGACCCCCGACTGGGGGACGACGGGGATTTCGACGCGCTGGTCGCCGCCGCTTCGGCCCGCGGTGTCCGCGTCCTGCTCGACGGCGTGTTCAACCACGTCGGTCGGGGGCACGCGGCGTTCCGGGCGGTGCTGGAGCAGGGGCCTTCGGCGCCCACCGCGTCGTGGTTCCGGCTGCGCCCGGACGCCGCGTGGACGGACGCCGCGTGGACGCCGGGGACCGAGCCCGACTACGACGATTTCGAGGGTCACCGGCACCTCGTGGCGCTCGACCACTCCTGCCCGGCCGTGGTCGACCACGTCGCCGACGTGATGATCCACTGGCTCGACCGGGGTGTGGCGGGGTGGCGGTTGGACGCCGCCTACGCGGTGCCGAAGGAGTTCTGGGCCCAGGTGACCGAACGTGTGCGCGCCCGTCACCCCCACGCCTACCTGATGGGTGAGGTCATCCACGGCGACTACACCGCGTTCGTCACCGAGGGCGGCCTCGACTCGGTCACGCAGTACGAGCTGTGGAAAGCGGTGTGGAGTTCGCTCAACGACCGCAACTTCCACGAACTGGCGCACGCCCTGCGCCGGCACGACGGGTTCCTGGAGCACTTCGTGCCGTACACGTTCCTGGGCAACCACGACGTCACGCGCATCGCCAGCCGGCTGACCGACCCCGCGCACCTGGCGCACGCGCTCGTCGTGCTGGCCACCACCGGCGGCACCCCGGCCGTCTACGCGGGTGACGAGCACGGTTTCCGCGGCGTCAAGGAGGACCGGGCGGGCGGCGACGACGAGGTCAGGCCGCCGTTCCCGGCCTCGCCGGCCGAGCTGTCGCCGGTGGGGCTGCCGGTGTTCCACCTGCACCAGGAGCTGCTGGGGCTGCGGCGCAGGCACGCGTGGCTGCACCGGGCGCGGACCGAGGTGCTGGACGTGTCGAACGAGTTCCTGGCCTACGCCTCGGCGGAGGAGGGGGAACGCGTGGTGGTCGCGATGTCCACCGCCGGCGGCCCGGTCGAGGTGCGGGTGCCGGGGGCCGGTGACGTGCTGGCCGGCCGGGCCCGGCTCGACGCGCCGGGCACACCGGGTGCCCGGGTCCGCCTGGAACCCGGCGGCTGGGTCGTCCTGGCGGGCTGACCGACTCGATCAGCCCGGCCCGGGACGGTCACCCGGGAGGGGGGACCCGAACGCTGAACTCGGGGGTCCTGAACGTACGACTCACCCGACCTGGACGTACGACTCGCGGGGTCTGGGCGTACGACTCGCGCGAGCCCGAGTGTTGAACTCGGGGGGTCCGGGTGTTCGACACGGTGGGTCCGGGTGTTCGACTCGCGCGGTCAGGAGACCTTGCCGGAGGAGCCCCGGTAGTCGTTGGTGAGGATGATGATGATGCCGGGGTGGGCTGCTTCGATGCCGTCGAAGCGGGGCTTGACCTCGGCGTTCAGGACCTGGGCGAGTTGGCGGGCGGAGGCTTCCTCGTCGGTGCCGGGGCGGTAGTAGACCGTGGTGGTCGGGATGAGGCCCTGGGACTGCGAGTAGTTGGCGGTCTCGGCGACCTCCCAGCCGGCCCGGCGCACGTCGTCCGAGGCGCGGGCGGCCAGGCCGCTGATGGTGCCGTTGTTGTAGACGCGCACCGGCGGCTTGGCGACGACCGGGGGCGGCGGGGTGTCGGTGGCCTGGCCCTGGGGTTGGCCCTGGCCGGCGGGGGTGCCCGTGGTGGCGGGCGCGCCGGTGGGGTCGGCCCCGGTGGTGGGCGCGGGGGTGGCCGATCCCGTGGCCGACCCGGTGGGGGTTCCGGCGGACGACTCGGTGGGCGATCCGCCGGTGGGGTCGCCGGAGGAGGGTGCCTGCGGGTCGGAGGTCGCGCTCGACGGCGGCGGCTGGGCCGCGGGGGACTCGTCGTCGGAGCCGCCGAAGAGGCTGATCACGCCGATGACCAGGGCGATGGCCGCCAGGCCGAGCAGCGCGTAGCCCGCGGCGCGGGCGGGTTGGGCGCTGCCCGCGGGCTGTTCCGGGTTCGTCATCGGCGTTCGACACCCGACCGGCTCGCCACGCGGGCGCGTTGCCTGCCGGATCGCGACCGGCGCAGTCTCTTGATCAACATCGGGTCCGCGGCCAACGCCTCTTCCTTCTCGATCAATGCGTTGAGCAGTTGGTAGTACCTGGTGGCCGACATGTCGAACAGCTCTTTGATGGCCTGTTCCTTGGCGCCCGCGTACTTCCACCACTGGCGTTCGAAGGCCAGGATCTCCCGCTCCCGGTCGTTCAAACCGTCGTCCGGCTCCTCCGCCGGCGCCAGTGCCTCTGCGGCGTCCACTCTGGCTCCTCAGCCGTGTCCCGTGCGTGGACGCCATTACATCACGTGATCATGATCGGGGTCGGTTCATCGGTCGGCGCGTCCGGACAACACCGACGAGACGCCGACGCGACACCGGCACGACACCGACGAGACGAGGGAGACGGGAGGGACGGGGGAGGCGCGCCGATAAGCTGCCGGTCATGGCAGTTCACCCGATCCGGATCGCCGGAGATCCCGTGCTCCACAACCCGACCCGCCCGGTCGAGGTGTTCGACGACGCGCTGCGCACCCTGGTCGAGGACATGTACGAGACCATGGCGGCGGCGAACGGTGTCGGGCTCGCGGCCAACCAGGTCGGGGTCGACCTGCGGTTGTTCGTCTACGACTGCCCGGACGACGACGGCAACCAGTTCCGGGGCGTGGTGGTGAACCCGGTGCTGGAGACCTCCGAGGTGCCGCTGGGGATGCCGGACCCGGACCACGACTTCGAGGGCTGCCTGTCCGCGCCGGGCGAGTCGTACCCGACGGGGCGGGCGTCGTGGGCGAAGGTCACCGGCGTCGACACCGACGGCAAGCCGATCGAGGTGGAGGGCACCGGGTACTTCGCGCGCTGCCTCCAGCACGAGACCGACCACCTGGACGGGCTCATCTACCTCGACCGCCTGGTGGGGCGGCACAAGCGGGCGTCCAAGCGGATGCTCAAGGCCAACGGGTGGGGCGTGCCCGGCCTGTCCTGGGACCCCGCCACCTCGGACGACCCGTTCGCGGACGACGACGAGGACTGAGGCCAGGACCGAGGACGGGGGCCGAGAACAGGGAGCCGGGGCGGCCTAGACCGGGTCCGCGGCCGGTTCGTCCGGCACGGGTTGCGCCGCCGCCGGGGTGCGCCGCGCGGTGTCGTCGGGTTCGGGCCTCGGCTGGTGGTCGGGGCGCGCCGGGCGCTCGGGGCGCCGCCACGGCAGCTCGGGGAACGAGGCCAGCTCGACGTGGCTGGCGCAGCCCGCCAGCTCGGCGTAGTCGCCGGCGATGACCGCGGCCCGGACGCGCCGCAGCTGCCCGACCGTGGGCAGGTCCCCGGCCAGCAGGAACGGCAGGAGCAGCCGCCAGGCGCGGACGACCGCGGCCCGGCGCCGGTGCGGTGCGCGCAGGGCGGCCCTGGCCACGCGCAGCAGGTGCTCGCCGGCGGTCATGGCGCCGGGGTGGCCGGTGTGGTCCCAGGACCAGCGCAGGCCGTCGGCCACGGCGCAGCGCCAGCAGTCGACCGGGCCGGCGCCGAGCTCCTCGCCGCACTGGGAGCAGGCGACCAGGGTCATCGCCCAGTCGGTGCAGGTCCACGGGTGCCGCCCGACCTCGTCGGCGAGGACGAGCTCGGCCAGTTCCCGCTCGCCCGCGCCGCCCTCGGTGAGCTGTTCGGCGGCCAGCAGCTCCTGCCAGTCGAGCAGCCAGTACTGGTCCACCAGCTCCGCGCAGAACCGGCACCCGGGGTAGCCGCGACCCGCCAGGTCGCCGCACGACGGGCACGGCGAGACGGCGGCGGGGCGCGCCACGCGCCGCGCACCGGGCGGGAACGGCTGGTGATCAGCCACGCGGAGAAAGGTACGCGCAAACGGTGGTCGTTGGCATCCGCACCTTGGCACCGGCACGGGGCCGTGGCTATGGTCGGTCGGACAACTCAACACGCGGGAGCTCGCGCCACAGCGGGCTGAGAGGGCGGCCGAACACCTGGCGCCGCCGACCGCCGGAACCTGACCGGGTAATGCCGGCGTAGGGAGGAAATGCCGTGACGGCACTCGACGACCGTTCGGTCGAACCCAGCGTCACCACCGGACCCGTCTCCGGGTCGGGCAAGGCGCACCGGGACGCGGGTGAGGGCATCAGGGTCCCCTTCCGCAGGGTGGGGCTGACCAACGGTGAGCACGTGGACCTCTACGACACCTCCGGGCCTTACACCGACGAGTCCGTGCGCATCGACGTCCACAGTGGACTGCCGAGGCTGCGCGCGGGGTGGGTGGCGGGCCGGGAGCCGGTGAACGGGGCGGTGACCCAGCTGGCGTACGCGAAGGCGGGGGTCGTCACGCCGGAGATGCGGTTCGTGGCGACGCGCGAGAGCATGAGCCCCGAGTTCGTCCGGGACGAGGTGGCGAGCGGGCGGGCGGTCATCCCGGCCAACCGCAACCACCCCGAGTCCGAGCCGATGATCATCGGCAAGAAGTTCCTGGTCAAGATCAACGCCAACATCGGCAACTCCGCGGTGACCTCCTCGATCGAGGAGGAGGTGGAGAAGATGGTGTGGGCGACGCGCTGGGGCGCGGACACGATCATGGACCTGTCCACCGGCAGGCGGATCCACGAGACGCGCGAGTGGATCCTGCGCAACTCGCCGGTGCCGGTCGGCACCGTGCCGATCTACCAGGCGTTGGAGAAGGTCGACGGCGACCCGGCGAAGCTGTCGTGGGAGGTCTACCGGGACACCGTCGTCGAGCAGGCCGAGCAGGGCGTGGACTACATGACCGTGCACGCGGGCGTGCTGCTGCGGTACGTGCCGCTGACCGCGAGGCGGGTGACCGGCATCGTCTCGCGCGGCGGGTCGATCATGGCCGCGTGGTGCCTGGCGCACCACCGGGAGAGCTTCCTCTACACGCACTTCGAGGAGCTGTGCGACATCCTGCGCGCCTACGACGTGACGTTCTCGCTGGGTGACGGCCTGCGGCCGGGGTCGATCGCGGACGCCAACGACGAGGCCCAGTTCGCCGAGCTGCGCACGCTGGGCGAGCTGACGCACGTGGCGCGGGCCCGCGACGTGCAGGTGATGATCGAGGGCCCCGGCCACGTGCCGATGCACAAGATCGCGGAGAACGTGCGGCTGGAGGAGGAGTGGTGCGGCGAGGCGCCGTTCTACACCCTCGGGCCGCTGGCCACCGACATCGCGCCCGCCTACGACCACATCACCTCGGCGATCGGGGCGGCGCAGATCGGCTGGCTGGGCACGGCCATGCTGTGCTACGTGACCCCGAAGGAGCACCTGGGCCTGCCGAACCGGGACGACGTGAAGACCGGCGTGATCACCTACAAGATCGCCGCCCACAGCGCCGACCTGGCCAAGGGCCACCCGGGCGCGCAGGACTGGGACGACGCGCTGTCGAAGGCCCGGTTCGAGTTCCGGTGGGAGGACCAGTTCAACCTGTCGCTGGACCCGGACACGGCGCGCTCGTTCCACGACGAGACGCTGCCCGCCGCGCCCGCGAAGACGGCGCACTTCTGCTCGATGTGCGGGCCGAAGTTCTGCTCCATGAAGATCACCCAGGACGTCCGCCGGTACGCCGAGGAGCGCGGTCTGTCCACTGTGGAGGCGATCGAGGCGGGCCTGGACGAGAAGTCGCACGAGTTCGCCGACCAGGGCGGCAAGGTGTACCTGCCGGTGGTCGACTGATGGGGGCGCGCTGATGGCGGACACGCCGATGGCGGGCACGCCGCCGAGGGTCCTGACCATCGCCGGGTCCGACTCCGGCGGTGGCGCGGGCCTCCAGGCCGACCTGCGGGCGCTGTTCGCGTGCGGCGTGCACGGCCTGACCGCGGTCACCGCGGTGACCGTGCAGAACTCGCTGGGCGTCACCGGGTACGTGGAGATCCCGGCGGACGTGGTGGCCGCGCAGGTCGAGGCCGTCGCCACCGACATCGGGGTGAACGCGGCCAAGACCGGCATGCTGGCGTCGGCGGCGATCATCGAGGCCGTGGCGGGGGTGCTGGACCGGGTCGACGTGGGCCCGTTCGTGGTGGACCCGGTGGCGGCGTCGATGCACGGCCACCAGCTGCTCGCCGACGACGCGCTCGACGCGCTGCGGACCCTGCTGTTCCCGCGGGCCACGCTGGTCACGCCGAACCTCGACGAGGTGCGGCTGATCACCGGCCTGGAGGTGCGCAGCCGCGCCGACCAGCGCAAGGCCGCCGAGGCGCTGCACGCCCTGGGCCCGCGGTGGGTGCTGGTCAAGGGCGGTCACCTGTGGGACGACCCGGAGTGCCTGGACGTGCTCTACGACGGCGAGGAGTTCACCGAGTTCCTCGGTCCCCGCTACGACGTGGCGCACACCCACGGCAGCGGTGACACGCTGGCGTCGGCGATCTGCTCCCGGCTGGCGCGCGGCGAGTCCGTGCCCGAGGCGGTGCGGTTCGGCAAGGACTTCATCGTGCGGTCGGTGGCCGCCGCCTACCCGCTGGGCGGCGGGGTCGGGCCGGTGTCGCCGCTGTGGCGGCTGGAGGGCCGGGGCGAGGGGACCTGACCGGTGTCCCCGCGGGGGTGCCGGTGGCGCTGTCCGCGCGGGCGCTCGACGCCCGCGCGGCACGTCGCCGCTCCCGGACACCCGACGCGGTTCAGCCCGCCTCGCCGACCAGTTCCTCCAGCGCGGGCAGGGCCGCCACCAGCGCGGCCCGGTGCTCCGGCGGCAGCTCCTCGATGCGGCGCTGCAACTCCCGCACCCGCGCCGACCGCACCCCCGACACCATGGTCTCGCCCTCGGGCGTCGGGGTCGCCAGCCACGCGCGCCCGTCCTGCGGGTCCGGCTCGCGCCGCACGTACCCCGCCTCCACCAGCGACGCCACGATGCGCGACAGCGTGGGCGGCGCGACGCCCTCCTTCGCGGCGAGGTCACCCAGCCGCATGGGTCCGCAGCGCGCCAGCGTCGCCAACGCGGACACCGCGCCGGGCCCCAGACCGGGGGAACCGGTGCGGCGCAGCAGCCTGGAGAGCCTGCCGATCGCGAGGTACAGCCGGGCGGTGGCGTCCTCGACCTGGTCGGCGGTCACGGGACAGTCCTCCTCGGGCAGGCGGCGATGGAAGCACCCATCATGCCGTGCCGGGCAATCACCCCTGTGCAGCACTCTCCGGGGCGACGGGCCCCGTGGCGACGCCCTCCGGGGCGGCACTCTCCGGGGCGGCACTCTCCGGGGCGGCACCCTCCGGGGCGGCACCCTCCGGGGCGGGGCTCGACGCATGGGCCCAGAAGCGCTTGGGGATGCGCCCCGCCAACCGCGCCAGCCGGCCCGCCTCCACGCCCGCCCGCATCGCCGCCGCCATCCGCTCCGGGTCCCGCGCCCTGGTCACCGCGGTCGCCAGCAGCACCGCCGCGCAGCCCAGCTCCATGGCCAGCGCCGCGTCCGACGCCGTGCCCACGCCCGCGTCCAGGATCACCGGCACCGACGCGCGGGCCACGATCAGCTCGACGTTGTGCGGGTTGCGGATGCCCAGGCCCGTGCCGATCGGCGAGCCCAGCGGCATCACCGCGGCGCAGCCCACCTGCTCCAGCCGCCGCGCCAGCACCGGGTCGTCGTTGGTGTAGGGCAGCACCGTGAAACCGTCGTCCACCAGCCGCTCGGCCGCGTCCAGCAGCTCCACCGGGTCGGGCAGCAGCGTCTGGTCGTCCGCGACGACCTCCAGCTTCACCCAGTCGGTGCCCAGCGCCTCCCGCGCCAGCCGCGCGGTCAGCACCGCCTCGGCCGCGGTGCGGCAGCCCGCGGTGTTGGGCAGCGCCTCGACGCCCAGCCGCGACAGCAGCTCCAGCACCCCGCCGCCGCCGGAGGGGTCCAGGCGCCGCATGGCCACCGTGGTCAGCTCCGTGCCGGAGGCCACCAGGGCGCGTTCCAGCACCGCCAGGTTCGCCGCGCCGCCGGTGCCCATCACCAGGCGCGAGCCGAACTCCCGTCCCGAGATCACCAAGGGGTCGTCCACGTTCAGCCTCCCTGCACCGCGGTCAGCACCTCCACCACGGCGCCCTCGGGCACCGCGGTCGTCCCCCACGCCGCGCGCGGCACGACCTCGCCGTCCACCGCGACCGCCACCCCGCTCGCCGGGGCGTCGAGCAGGGCGGGCACGGCGTCGACGGTCGCCCCGTCGGGCAGCTCGCGCTCCACCCCGTTGACCTTCGCCTTCACGATCCGGTTCCTCCCTCGCGGAGCAGGGCGACCACGCGCCGCGCCGTCACCGGCGCGAGCAGCAGGCCGTTGCGGTGGTGCCCGGTGGCGGCCAGCACACCGGGTTCCAGCCAGCGGATCACGGGCGCGTTGTCGGGGCTGCCCGCGCGGAACCCGGCGGCCACCTCGACCAGCGCGTACTCGGCGATGCCCGGCCACACCACCTCGGCGTCGCGCAGCAGGTCGCGCACCCCGCCGACGGTCACGTCCCCGTCGAAGCCCGCCTCGTACTGGGTGGCGCCGAGCACGAACCCGTCGGGGCGCGGCACCAGGTAGACGGGGCGGCCGGAGACCTGCGCGCGGACGGTGTGCCGGGGCGGCGGCAGCGCGCCCGGCCGGGCCGCCAGCCGCAGGATCTCCCCCTTGACCGGGCGGATCACCGCGCGCAACGCCGGGTGCAGGTCGCGGCTCCAGGCGCCGGCCGCGATGACCGTCACGTCCGCCTCGCCCGGTGTCGGGGGGAAGACCACGCCTTCGCGCTCGCACGCCCCGCGCAGCGCGCGCAGCAGGGCCCGGTTGTCCACGGCCACGTCCCCCGGCACGGACAGTCCACTCCGGACCGGGCCCAGCCCCGGCTCCAGCGCCCGCAGCTCGCGGCCGGTCAGCCGCAGCACCGATCGGCCCCTCGTCGCCAGGTGGTCGCGCAACCGGTCCAGCACCTCGGCGTCCGCCCGGTCGACCGCCACCGCCAGCGTGCCCAGCGGCGTCAGCTCCACGCCCAGGTCGCGGGCGAAGGCCGGCCACAGCCCCAGCGACTCCACGCCGAGGTCCAGCACCTCCTCGTCGCCCGGCCACGCCTCGGTGACCGGCGCGAGCATCCCGCCCGCCACCCGCGAACCACCGTGCGGCGACCCGTGGTCGACGACCTCGACCCGGAACCCGTCACGCGCCGCGCACCACGCGGCGGACAGCCCGATCACCCCGCCACCCAGGACGGTCACCCGCGTTGTCAAAGGCACTTCGCGCTCCCTGCGCCGGCATGACCCGGATCAGGTTCGACGGTCGGAGCGCGCCACGCTCCCTCTCAGCCCGGTGTACCCCGGGCTCCCGTGCGGACCACCTCCACCGTAGCGCACCGGGCGCCGCGGCCGTTACGGTGCGGCCGTGCCAGGACTCGACGCGACGCGGATCAGGCGGCGGCTCGCCGACGCGCGGCTCTACCTCTGCACGCCGGACCGCCCCGACCTCGCGGACTTCGCCGACGCCGCGCTCGCGGGCGGGGTCGACGTCGTCCAACTGCGCGACAAGGGCCTGGAGGCGCGGCGGGAGATCGCGGCGCTGGAGGTGCTGGCCGAGGCGTGCGCGCGGCACGGCGCGCTGCTGGCGGTCAACGACCGGGCCGACGTGGCGCTGGCCGTGGACGCCGACGTGCTGCACCTGGGCCAGGACGACCTGCCGGTGCCCCTGGCCCGCCGGGTCGTCGGCGAGGACGTGGTGATCGGCCGGTCGACGCACGACGTGGCGCAGGCGCGGGCGGCGGCGGTCGAGCCGGGCGTGGACTACTTCTGCACCGGGCCGTGCTGGCCGACGCCGACCAAACCGGGACGGCCCGCGCCGGGCCTGGACCTGGTGCGCGCGACCGCGGGCGCCGGTGACCGGCCGTGGTTCGCCATCGGCGGGATCGACCGGGAGCGGCTGCCCGCGGTGCTGGCCGCGGGCGCGACGCGGGTGGTGGTCGTGCGGGCGATCACCGAGGCCGAGGACCCCCGGACCGCCGCCTCTTGGTTGAAATTTCAACTAGAAGGCGTACAGTCGTCCCCGTGATGCCCGTGCTGTACCTGGGCCACGGGGCTCCCCCGCTGGCCGACGACGAACGGTGGACCGGCGAACTCGCCTCGTGGTCCGCGGCGCTGCCGCGCCCGACGTCCGTGCTCGTGGTCTCCGCGCACTGGGAGAACGACCCGCTCACCCTGGGCGCGACCACCACCGTGCCGCTGACCTACGACTTCCGGGGCTTCCCCCGGCGGTACTACGAGGTGACCTACCCCGCGCCCGGCGCGCCGGAGCTGGCGCGGGCGGTGACCGGGCTGCTCGACCGGCCCGTCGCGCACGACGGGGCGCGGGGCCTGGACCACGGCGCGTACGTGCCGCTGAGGGAGATGTTCCCGGAGGCGGACGTGCCGGTGCTCCAGGTGTCCCTGCCGAGCCTGGACCCCCGCGAGCTGTTCGAGGTGGGCGGGCGGCTGGCGCCGCTGCGCGAGCAGGGCGTGCTGATCGTCGGCAGCGGGTTCCTGACGCACAACCTGAGCTGCGTGGACATGTCCGTCGGGCCGGACTACCGGCCGCCGTCGTGGTCGGCCGAGTTCGACGACTGGGCCGGGCGGGCGCTGGCGGCCGGCGACGTGGACGCGCTGCTGGACTTCCGGCACAAGGCGCCCGCCGCCCTCCTCGCGCACCCGCGCACCGAGCACCTCGCGCCGCTGTTCGTGTCGCTGGGCGCGAGCGGCGCGTCGGAGGCCACCACGGCGGTCGAGGGCTTCTGGTACGGGCTGTCCAAGCGGTCGGTGCAGTTCTCCTGACCCCGGCCTCGGCCTCGGGAACGCCGACCTCCCGGTACCGCCCCGTCACGCCGAACACCCCCGGCCGCGGGAGAGCGGCGACCGGGGGTGTTCGTCCGAGCGGTGCCCGGCGGTCCGTGGAGCTCCGCCGGGGGTGGCCGTCAGCCTCGGGTGAGGCTCAGGCCGTAGGCGCTGAGGATCTCGGCGACCGGCTGGAAGTAGGTCGTGCCACCGGAGGAGCAGTTGCCCGAACCACCGGAGGTCACGCCCTGGGCCTGGCTGTAGCCGGAGCCCGCCACCCACGAGCCGCCCGAGTCACCGGGCTCCGCGCAGGCGTTGGTGCGGGTCAGGCCGGACACCGTGCCCTGCGGGTAGTTCACCGTCGAGTTGCGGGCCTGGACGGTGCCGCAGCGCCAGCCGGTGGTCGAGCCGGAGCGGCAGATCGCCGCGCCGACCGCGGCCACGGTCGAGCCGGTGACGGTGACGTTGGAGCCGTTGTAGCGGTTCACCCACGGACGCGAGGTCCAGTTGGAGTTCGTGCGCACCCAGGCGTAGTCGTTGCCCGGGAACGACGAACCCGCGAACGTGCCCTGCGCGACGCGGTTGAAGCCGGTCGTCGCGCTGCCCGACCGGCCGCAGTGGCCCGCCGTCACGAACCCGCCGGTGACCGCGAAGCCCACCGAGCACCGGCCGCTGCCGATGTAGTAGGCGTCGCCGCCGCGGGTGTCGTACAGGGTCGTCGGGGACTCGGAGACCTCGACCACCCGCACCGACGGGCTGACGGACTTGGCGGTGGCCAGGAACGCCTCGGCCGCCGCGTCGCGCTGGGTGCGGTTGATCTCGACGACGACCGAGTTGGTCTGCTCGTCGACCCGCCAGCCGGTGATGGACTTCGGCGCGGAGGCCAGGCCGTCGAGCGACGCCTTGGCGCCGGTCAACTGCTGGTGCGAGAAGGCCACGCGCTTGACGTCGGCGCCCGCGGCGCGGGCCGCGTCCACCTTGGCCGCGTCGGTCACCGCGACGACCAGCCTGCCCGCCGGGTTGATCCACGAGCCCGCGTAGGCGCTGCCCGCCGCGGACTTCGCGGCCGACTCCACCTCACTCGCACGGGTGTCACTCGCCAAACGGGCGGTCACCTGCTCGGCCGACAGGCCGAGATCACGCTGCGCTGCCTGGAGCAACTCGGCGGGGTAGCTCTCCGTATCGGAAGGGCTTTCCGCATAGGGCACAACCGGCGCCGCGATGGCCGGTAGGCTTAGGGCCGTAGCCGAGCCGACGGCAAGCAGGGTGGCCGTGGCAAGGCGGACCGCACTCGTGCGGTTCATTAGGCGTCTCCCTCATCTTCGGGTGCAGGGAACCCGAGAGCCTGGTTGCAGGGACCGCTCTCGGGGGCTCTAGGGGGACGGGTGGTGGGGCGGCGGCAGGGGTCGCCCCACCCCTCCACTTCTCTTCCCGGTCACTTCGCCCGTTCCGCTCGTCCTCCCGGCCGTGTCGCCGGGGTCCGGAACCAGGCCCTCGAACGTGACGCGCGGGGTCCAGCTGTGCCGCACGACCCCTCCTTCCCGGTCGCTACCGACCAGTACTCGCCCGTTCGAGCGACGTTATGACCCTGTTACCTATTACGGTTCAGGCCATCCGAGGGGGAAGTGTGTCACAGACCACGCCAATGCAACTGCGCTGTGTAGCGTTTGACAGTTAACTCTCACTCAAGGTAGTTATTCGATCACCGATTCGGGCGGATTTGCCAGAAGTAAAGGATTCGGTGATTGCATGCCCGTACGCGTGAAAGCTATTGCTCCAAGCGGGTGAGGCCGGAGGAGTTCCCGTAACGCCCGGCTGAGGCCCGGACCGGCGTCGGGGTGAGGATCGTGGCATGGAACTCGTGACGCTCGCCGACATCCGCGCCGCGGCCGCCCTCATCGCCCCCGCCGTGGTCCGCACCCCGCTGCTGCGGTTCGACGACGGGCTGTGGCTCAAACCGGAGAGCCTCCAGCCCGTGGGCGCGTTCAAGCTCCGCGGCGCCTACCACGCGCTGGCGCGGCTGCCGGAGGACGTGCGGGCGCGCGGGGTCGTGGCCTACTCCAGCGGCAACCACGCGCAGGCCGTGGCGTACGCGGCGAAGCTGTTCGGGGTGCCCGCGACGATCGTGGTGCCCGACACCGCGCCGCGGGTCAAGGTGGAGGCGACCCGGTCGCACGGCGCCCGCGTGGTGGAGGTGCCGGTGGTCGAGCGCGAGACCCGGGCGCACGAGCTGGCGGCCTCGCTGGGCGCGACCCTCGTGCCGCCGTTCGACCACCCCGACGTGATCGCCGGGCAGGGCACCATCGGCCTGGAGCTGGTCGCCGACCTGCCGGAGGTGGCCACCGTCCTGGTCCCGGTCAGCGGCGGCGGCCTGATCTCGGGCGTCGCCGCGGCCGTGAAGGCCCTCAGCCCGGCCACCCGCGTGGTCGGCGTGGAACCCGAGCTCGCCGGCGACACCGCGGCGTCGTTCCGCGCCGGGGAGCTGGTCCGCTGGCCGGCCGCCGACCGGGTCCGCACCGCCGCCGACGGCCTGCGGGCCGAGCCCTCGCCGCTGACCTTCGCCCACGTCCTGGCCCACGTGGACGACGTGGTCACCGTCCCCGAGGACGCCATCGCCGCCGCGGTCCGCCTGCTGGCCTTCCGCTCCCGCCTCGTCGTCGAGCCCAGCGGCGCGGTGACCCTCGCGGCCTACCTGGCCTCCCCCACGCCGCGCACCGCCGCCGTCGTCTCCGGCGGCAACGTCGACCCCACCACCCTCCTCCCCCTCCTCACCTGACCCCCGCGCGAGTCGAACGCCCGCGTCGACCGTGTCGAACACCCGCGACCCCCGAGTTCCACACTCGGGACCCCCGCGCGGCGCGCGAACGTGGAACTCGGGGGTCCTGAACGTTCGACACGATGGGCGTGAGCGTTCGACTCGCGGCGGTCATCGGAGGGGTGTGGATGGATAAGGGGGAAATTGGGGTGGGTGGGGGATGGAGGTGGGGACAGGTCGGAGGGGTGGTCAGCCGGCGGGGCGGTTCAGGGTGGCGACGAACTTGTAGCGGTCGCCCCGGTAGACCGAGCGGACCCACTCGACGGGGTTGCCCTCGGTGTCGAACGAGTGCCGGGAGAGCAGCAGCATGGGCAGGCCGATGTCGGCGCCCAGCAGCTCGGCCTCCTCCGGCGAGGCGAGCGCCGTCTCGATGGTCTCCTCCGCGTGCCCCATCTCGACGCCGAAGCGCTCGCGCAGCACCTGGTAGAGGGAGGCGCCCGGGGCCAGGTAGCGGCGCAGGCCGCGGAAGCGGCCCAGGGCCAGGTGGGTGGTCTCGATCGCCATCGGCTCGCCGTCGGCCAGGCGGAGCCGGTGCAGGCGGAGCACCTTCGCGCCCGCCCGCACGCCCAGCAGCCGGGCCAGCTCGGCCTCGGCGGGCATCTCGGACGCCTCGATCAGCTTCGACGACGGCTGCCGCCCCTGGGCCTTCATGTCCTCTGTGTACGAGGACAGCTGGAGCCGCTGCGCCACCTTGGGCTCGGCGGCGAAGGTGCCCTTGCCCTGCACGCGCAGCAACCGACCCTCGACGGTCAGTTCGGCAAGCGCTTGCCGGACCGTCGTGCGCGACACGTCGAACTCCGCGGCCAGGGACCGCTCGGTCGGGATCGGCGAGCCCGGCGGCAGCGCGCGCAGCAGGTCGAGCAGGTGCCGCTTGAGTCCCCAGTACTTCGGCTCGCGCTGCGCGCGGGACCTGGCGTCCACGCCGGTCGCCGGGCTCGTTTCGAGCATGCTCTCCTCCTCGACCTTGCCAGTGCTCCAAGACGCACAGCTCTCGTGCACAGCGCTCCCAAGGACAGGATGCCCTGTCCACGTCGGATCGTGGAGCCGAACCCCCCGACATGCCCCGGGAAATTGACCCGATGACTTTGCAACGGTCCAGCAACGTCCTTGACATGCCCTGTGGTGAGGCACACTCTAGGCCGCATTGGTCTACACCACTTTGGGCGTTCCGGTCACAGGGACCGGGCATTGGGAAAGGGCGCACACGTGAAGGGCTGGAGAGGACTGGCCGTAGGGGCCGCCGCACTGTCGGTGGCCGTGGCCGGGTGTGGCACGAGCTCCGACAACGCAGGCGGCGACTCCGGCGAACCCAAGACGCTGACGGTCTGGTTGATGGACGGCTCCGCGCCGACCACCCTGACCGACGCGCTGAACAAGGAGTTCCAGGACTCGAACGCGGGCGTCACCGTCAAGTACGAGGTCCAGAAGTGGAACGGCATCCAGGAGAAGCTGACCACCGCTCTGACCAGCAACAACCCGCCGGACGTGATCGAGCTGGGCAACACCCAGACGGCGAAGTTCGCGGCTGAGGAAACCCTGTACGACCTGTCCGGCGACGCCTCCGACCTCAACGGCGACCAGTGGCTGGGCGGTCTCAAGGACTCGCTGACCTGGGACGGCAAGCAGTACGGCATGCCGTTCTACGCCGCCAACCGCACGGTCATCTACCGGACCGACCTGTTCGAGGCCGCCGGCATCGCGGCCGCGCCGACCTCCCGTGACGAGTGGGTCGCCGCGATCGAGAAGCTGAAGGCCGCGAACGCCGCCGACCCGGACTTCCAGGCGCTGTACCTGCCGGGCCAGTCCTGGTACACGCTGCTGTCGTTCATCTGGGACGAGGGCGGCGACGTGGCGCAGCCGCAGGGCTCGGCGTGGGCCGGCGCCCTCGACACCCCGCAGGCCAAGGCAGGCGTCGACTTCTACAAGAAGCTGGTGGACGTCTCCGGCACGAAGGCCCCGAAGGACGCCGACGAGGCCACGCCGCAGCAGATGGAGGTGTTCGGCACCGGCAAGGTCGGCATGATGATCGGCCTGCCGTGGGAGCTCGCGGGCGCCGTGAAGGCCAACCCGGACCTGGAGAGCAAGACCGCCGCGTTCCCGATCCCGTCGAAGACCGCGGGCAAGGCGGCCCCGGTGTTCCTGGGCGGCTCGAACCTGGCCATCCCGGCCGGTTCGCAGAACTCCGACCTGGCCAAGGCGTACCTGAAGCTGCTGAGCAGCAAGAAGTACCAGGACATGCTGGCCGAGGGCGGCTCGGTGCCCGGCACCTCGACCGACACGCAGAAGCTGGCGACCAACCCGCTGGGCAAGGCGCTGGCCGAGTCCGCCCCGAACGGCAAGGTCACCCCGACCACGCCGGCGTGGGCCGCGGTCGAGGCGGGCCAGAACCCGCTCAAGGACATGCTGACCGCGTACCTGACGGGGGCGAAGTCGCTGGACGACGCCACCTCGGGGGCCAACGCCTCGCTGTCGAAGACGCTGGCCGGCTGACGAGCGCATGACGGCCGTTGACACGACCGACGCCGCGGTGCCGACGAACCCCTCGTCGGCACCGCGGCGTGCCGCGCGTCCGGACGGCGCCCCGCGCCGTCGGGCCGGCGCCTTCGACCGGGCGCTGCCCTACCTGCTGCTGGCCCCCGCGCTGGTCGCCATCCTGTGGCTGATCGGCTGGCCGGTCCTGTCCGTGCTGGTCACCAGCTTCCGCAGGCTCAACCTGCGCGAGCTGACCCGCGGGGAGGTCGTGTGGACCGGCTTCGACAACTACGCCGAGATCCTGGGCGAACCCGACTTCTGGCTGATCGCGCTGCGCACGGTGGTGTTCACCGCCGCGGTGGTGGCCGCCTCGGTGCTCGCGGGCCTGCTGATCGCGCTGCTGATGCGGCAGATCAGCCCGGTGGTCCGGATCGTGCTCCAGGTCGCCATGCTGCTGGCGTGGGCGATGCCGCTGCTCGCGGCCACCACCGTCTACCAGTGGATCTTCGACCAGCAGTACGGCATCCTCAACAAGACCTTCGTCAAGCTCGGGTTCGACGGCTTCGCCGGGTTCTCGTGGTTCTCCACGGGCACCTCGACGCTGGCCGTGATCGGGCTGCTGATCGTGTGGCAGGCGATCCCGTTCCTGGCGTTCTCCCTGTACGCGGGCGCGATCGGCATCCCCAAGGACCAGTACGAGGCCGCGGGCATCGACGGCGCGTCCTCGTGGCAGACGTTCCGGGCGGTGACGTGGCCGGAGCTGCGGCCGCTGCTGCTGATGGTGACGTTCCTGTCCCTGCTGTGGGACTTCAAGGTGTTCACGCAGATCTGGGCGATGCGCAAGGGCGGCCCGGACGGCGGCAGCACCACGCTGGCCGTGTACCAGTACCTGGAGGGCATCTCGCAGAGCCACTTCGGCGTGGCGGCGGCGGTGTCGGTGGTCATGGTCGTGCTGCTGGCCCTGCTGACCTTCCAGTACCTGCGCCGGCTGGTCCGTTCCCAGGAGGGGTCGCTGTGATCGCCAAGAAGGTGACCGCGAACGCGGTCGCGCTGGTGGTGGCGCTGTTCTTCGCGTTCCCGACGTACTGGATGGTCGCCACCGCGCTCAAGCCGCGCAGCGAGTTGCTGACCAGCGGTTACGACCTGATCCCGTTCTCGGTGACGAACGCGAACTTCACCACCGCGTGGACGAAGCCGGGCTTCCTGGGCGCGCTGGGCAACAGCCTGCTGGTGTCGCTGACGGCGGTGCTGGCGGCGCTGGTGGTGGGCCTGCTGGCGGCGGTCGCGCTGTCCCGGATGCGGTTCCGGGGGCGCAAGGGCTTCGTGATGGTGATGCTGGTGGCCCAGATGGCGCCGTTCGAGGCGCTGCTGATCCCGATGTTCCTGATGATGCGGGACCTGGACCTGCTCAACCGGCTGCCGTCGCTGACGCTGATCTACTTCGCGGTGACGCTGCCGTTCTGCGCCTGGACGCTGCGCGGGTTCGTCAACGGCATCCCGCTGGAGCTGGAGGAGGCGGCGATGGTGGACGGCTGCGGCCGGTGGGGCGCGTTCCGCCGGGTCACGCTGCCGCTGCTGGGGCCGGGTCTGGTGGCCACCTCGGTGTTCGCCTTCGTGACCGCGTGGAACGAGTTCCTGTTCGCGCTGTCGCTGATCCGGGACCAGGACAAGCAGACCCTCCCGGTGTGGCTGTCCGGGTTCCAGAGCCAGTTCGGCACCGACTGGGGCGGCGCGATGGCGGCCTCCGCCCTGTTCACGCTCCCGGTGCTGGTGTTCTTCCTGATCGTGCAGCGCAAGATGGTCACCGGTGTCACGGCCGGTGCGGTGAAGGGGTAGACCGGATGTCGTTGCACCGGCTCGCGCAGGGCGTGCTGCTGCCGGGGTTCCACGGGACCTCGGCGCCGGACTGGCTGGTCAAGCGGGTGGCGGACGGGCTCGGCGGGGTGGTGCTGTTCGGCCGCAACGTCGTGGACGACGCGCAGGTGACCGCGCTGGACGCGCGGCTGCGGTCGGCCCGCGCCGACGTGGTCATCGGGATCGACGAGGAGGGCGGCGACGTCACCCGGCTCGACGCCGGGCACGGGTCGGAGGTGCCGGGCAACCACGCGCTGGGCGCGGCGGGCGACCCGGCGCTGACCCGGGCGGTGGCGGCGTCGATGGGGTCGCGGCTGGCGGCGTGCGGGGTGAGCCTGAACCTGGCGCCGTCGGCGGACCTGGTGCTGACGCTGGACGACCCGGTGATCGGGGTGCGCTCGTTCGGCTCGGACCCGGTGGCGGCGGGCGCGCACGTGGCGGCGTTCGTCGAGGGGATGCAGGCGGTGGGCGTGGCGGCCTGCGCCAAGCACTTCCCCGGCCACGGCGCGTCCACCGTGGACTCGCACGCGGCGCTGCCGGTGCTGCCGCGGACGGCGGCGGAGCTGGCGGCGGTGGAGTTCGCGCCGTTCCGGGCGGCCGTGGGTGCGGGGGTGCGGTCGATCATGACCGGGCACCTCGTGGTGCCCGAGTGGGGCCCGGAGCCGGCCACGCTGAACCCGGCGGCGGTGCGCGTGCTGCGGGAGGACCTGGGGTTCACCGGCGCGGTGATCACCGACGGGCTGGACATGAAGGCCGTGGGCGGCGACCTGGCCCAGGGGTCGGTGCGGGCGCTGGTCGCCGGCGTGGACGCGCTGTGCCTGGGCGGGGAGCCGCTGGACGACGACGGGCTGCGTCGGCTGGTGGACGCCGTCGTCGCGGCGGTGGAGTCCGGCGAGCTGCCGTTGGCGCGGCTGGAGGAGGCGGCGCGGCGGACGGCCGCCCTGGGCACGCCGCCGTCGTCCGTGGACGGGCACGACCCGGCGCTGGGGCTCAGGGCGGCGCGGGCGGCGCTGGAGGTGCGCGGGTCGTTGCGGCTGACCGGGCCGCCGGTGGTGGTGGACCTGGCGGTGGAGCCGTCGATCGCGGTCGGCGACGTGCCGTGGGGTCTCGGGCCGTACCTGGAGGAGCTGGTGCCGGGCACCTCGGTGGTGTCGTCGGCGTCGGCGGCGGAGATCGCCGCGGCCGCCGGGGATCGCCCGGTCGTGGTGGTGACACGTGAGGCACACCGCTTCCCCTGGGCTCGCGAGGTGGTGTCCTCCCTGGTTAAGATTGGTCTAGACCTTGTGCACGTCGAGACCGGCGTGCCGGGTCCGGACCTGGGCGCCACCGCCCGCGTCGACACCCACGGCGGTTCCCGGGTGTGCCTGCGCGCCGCGGCGGAGCGCATCGCCGCCGCCACCTCGTCCCGGTAAGGGGAGTTCCCGATGAGCGAGCACCAGCCCGGCGCCCACATGGCGGCCGAGATCGCCGAGCAGCCGCGCGTCTTCGCCGACCTCGTCGCCCGGCGGCACGAGATCGCGTCGGTCGCCGAGGTGATCTCGGCGCGCCGGCCGCGGTTCGTGCTGCTGGCGGCGCGCGGGTCCAGCGACCACGCGGCGCTGTACGCGAAGTACCTGACCGAGGTGCTGCTGCAACTGCCGGCGGGGCTGGTGTCGCCGTCGACGGCCACGCTCTACGGGGCGCAGCCGGACCTGCGGGACGTGCTGGTGGTGTCGGTGTCGCAGTCCGGCGGGTCGCCCGACCTGCTGGAGGTCACCGAGTCGGCGCGGGCGCGCGGGGCGCTGACCGTGGCGGTGACGAACACGGCCTCGTCGCCGCTGAACGGGGCGGCGGAGCTGTCCGTGGACGTCGGCGCGGGCGTGGAGCGGGCCGTCGCGGCGACCAAGACGTACTCGGCGACGCTGCTGGCGCTGTACCTGCTGGTGGACGCCATCCGCGGCGGGAACGGGGCGGCGGCGGGGGCGCTCGGCGACCAGGCCGCGGCGACGCTGGAGCAGTCGTCGGACGCGGTGGCCGAGGCGGTGCGGCGGTACCGCTTCGTGGACCGGGTGCTGACCACCGGGCGCGGGTACTCGCTGCCGACCGCGCTGGAGTCGGCGCTGAAGCTGGCCGAGACGTCGTACCTGGCCGCGCGGGCGTACAGCGGGGCGGACCTGCTGCACGGCCCGGTGGCGGCGGTCGACGCCGAGACGGCCGTGCTGGCGGTGACGAGCACCGGGCGCGGTGGTGACGCGATGCACGACGTGCTGGACGCGGTGCACGGGCGCGGGGCGGACGTGGTGGCCGTGGGGTCGGGCGCGGACAAGGTGTCGGCGGCGCTGCGGATCCCGGTGGCCGAGACGGCCGAGGAGGTCGCGCCGATCCTGGAGGTGCTGCCGGTGCAGCGGGTGGCCCACGGGCTGTCGCTGGCGCGGGGCGGGGACCCGGACAGCCCGCGCGGGTTGAACAAGGTGACCCGGACGCGGTGACCCGGACAAGGTGACGCGGGGCCGGCTGCCTCCGGTTTTCCGGTTGTCCACAGGCCCGGCGGTTGTCCACAGACCCGAGCGCGGCCCACCGATCCCGTCGGTGGGCCGCGCTTGGATTGATTCGGGGGCTGCTCAGTTCGCCCGAGTGTGGAACTCACCCGTCCTGAGCGTTCGACACGGTGGTCCTGGGTGTTCGACTCGCGCGGCCTGAACGTGTAGTTCGGGGGGTCTGGGCGTACGACACGCGAGGTCTGGGCGTACGACTCGCGGAGGAGGCACCGGCCCGGGGTGGCCGGGCCGGTGGGTGGGAGGTGGGTGGGGAGGTGGGGTTATTGGCCGGCGGCCAGGCTCACGGTGGCGGTGTTCAGGGGGGTCGGGGGGGTCGCGGGCAAGGGGGGCAGGGCGGTGTCCAGGGGGCGGGTGCTGTCGTAGGCGACCCGGCCGTCGATCCAGACCTTGCGGGGGCGCAGGTCCTCGTCCCACCAGACGAGATCGGCCACCGCGCCCGGCTCCAGGCGGCCCAGGGTGGGTTCGCCGATGGCGTCGGCCGGGATGACGGTGGCCGCCGCGAGGGCGGCCGCGACGTCGACGCCCACCGAGACGATGTTGCGCACGGCCCGGTCCAGGGTCAGGGCGCTGCCGGCGATGGTGCCCTCCGGGGAGCGCGGCACGCCGTCCTCGGTGAGCAGGACGTCCGCGCCGCCCAGCTGGTAGCGGCCCGGCGGCATGCCGGCGGCGGCCACCGCGTCGGTGACCAGGGCGACCCGGTTGCCGGCCGCGTTGAACACCAGGCGGCAGACGTCCGGGCCGACGTGCGCCAGGTCGGCGATCAGGCCCAGGGTGAACCGGTCGTCGACCAGGGCGACGCCGGGCACGCCCGGTTCGCGGTGGCCCAGCGGGCGCTGGGCGTTGAACAGGTGCGTCACCATGCGGGCGCCCGCCTCGGCGGCGGCCCTGGTCTGCTCGCCCGTGGCGTCGCTGTGGCCGACCGCGACCAGCACGCCGGCGGCGGCCAGGCGGCGCACCGCCTCCATGCCCCCGGGGCGCTCGGGCGCCAGGGTCACCATGCGCAGGGCGCGGCGCAGCACCTCGTCGCACAGGAGCAGGTCGAGTTCGGCCGGTCCGGGCGCCACCATGAGCGCCGGGTCGTGCACGCCCGCCCGGTGCGGCGACAGGAACGGCCCCTCCAGGTGCACGCCGAGCGGCTTGGCGCCCGCGTGCTCGGGCAGCGCGGCCGCCGCCGCCAGCACGGCGTGCGCCTGGCGGACGGCCACCGGCACCGGCGCGGTGATCAGCGTCGGCAGGAAGCGCGTCACGCCGGTGGGTGGGAGCGCTCTCGCCACCGCGGCCATGCCCTCGGGGTCGACCTCGGCGAAGTCCACCCCGACCGCCCCGTTGACCTGCACGTCCACCAGGCCCGGGGTGAGCAGGCCGTCGGTCAGCACCTCGGCGTTCCCGGGCGGTGCGCCCTGGATCACCTCGACGATCCGGCCCGCGCTGATCCGCACGCAGGCGGGACCGGTGATCGTGCGACCGAGCAGTGCTCGCGGAGCTGCGACAACCGTGTCCAAGGTCCCTCCTCAATGGTCCAGACCATTATGTCCGGAACCGGCGGACGCGTCACGTGTGGTTATAAGATAACGGAATAAAGTAGTAACCGGTTAATGAGCGTCGTCGGCGGGGGTGCCCGGACGCCGGCACCGCGTGGCCCATACTTGGCGCCAGACATCCGAGGTCTAGTGACGAAGTCGAGGACGCCGTGGCGGTAACCGACGACGCGATCCTGCGCGTCAAGGAGATGATCGTCTCCGGGGAGCTGAAACCCGGCGACCGGCTGCCGCGCGAAGCCGACCTGGCCGAGCGGCTGGGGCTGTCGCGGAACTCCCTGCGCGAGGCCGTCAAGGCCCTGTCGCTGGTCAGGGTGCTGGACGTGCGCCAGGGCGACGGCACGTACGTGTCCAGCCTGCGGGCCGACGACCTGCTGGGCGCGCTGTCGTTCGTGCTCGACCTGCACCGCGGCGAGGACTCGGTGCTGGAGGTCCTCCAGGTCCGGCGCATCCTCGAACCCGCGGCGGTGGCGCTGGCCGCCCAGCGCGTCGGGCCGGAGGAGATCGCCGAGCTGCGGGCGCTGTGCGACACCGCCGAGTCCGCCCGGACGGTGGAGGAACTGGTCGAGCACGACCTGGAGTTCCACCAGGCCATCGCGCGGTGCTCGGGCAACACCTACCTCGCCCGGCTGCTGGACACGCTGGCCGGGCCGACCGTGCGGGTCCGCGTGTGGCGCGGCATCACGCAGGGGGGCGCGGTCGCGCGGACCGTCGCCGAGCACCGCTCGATCGTCGACGCGCTCGCCGCCCGCCAGCCCGAGCTGGCCCGGTCCTGGGCCACGGTGCACGTCGCGGGCGTCGAGCAGTGGCTGTCCGACCTCGGGTGAGAAGCCGAGAAGTCCTGAGGGAGAAGTTCCGAGGGAGAAGTTCCGAGGGCCGGCGCTGGGGCTGCGCGGGGGTCAGGCCGGGGCCGGGTGAGGGCTGAGCGGGGCCGGGTAAAGGCTGAGGCCGGGCCAGCGAGGGTTGAGGCCGGGCCGGGCCGGGATTGGGGATCGCTCGGGCCTCAGGCCGGGCGTGGGGCGGTTTCGCCCAGGAGCCGCACCGCCGCCAGCCACGCCGCGCCCGCCGCGCCCTCGGTCGCGGTCCGCACCGGGGCGCCGGTGCGGGCGGCCAGCTGCCGCTTCAGGCGTGAACCCAGCGCGGGGGCGTGGACCAGGCTGCCCATCACCACCACCGGGGTGGTGTCGGCGCGGTCGCGGGTGGACCCGGCCAGGTCGACCAGCAGCCGGACGGCCTCGTCGATGACGCGGTCCGCCGACGGCACGTGGGCGTGCGCCGTGACCAGCGGGGCGTAGCCGGCCAGGTCGATCGGCGGACCGGCGTTCGCCGCGGTGATCAGCCTGCGCCAGCGCTCGCGGGGCGGGCCGTCGGGGACCTCCGCGCGGCGCAGCACCGCGGCGGCCAGGTCGTCCACCTCGTCCCGCTCCAGGGCCAGCAGGGTGGCGCGCACGGCCTCGCGGCCGAGCCAGAACGCCGAGCCCTCGTCGCCCAGCAGCCAGCCGTGGCCGCCGGAGGTCGACACCAGCGCGTGGTCCTCGATCCTGGCCGCGATCGAGCCCGTGCCCGCGACCAGGACCGTCCCGTCGGGAGTGTCCGAACCCGACGCGAACGCGGCCTCGCAGTCGGTCACCACGCGCAGCGGGCAGCGCAGGCCGGCTCCGCTCCAGGCCGCCTCGAACAGCTCGCCCACCGCCGGGTCGGACAGCACCTTGCTCGACCCCGCCATGCCCAGCACCCCGGCCTCGACCCTGGCCGGGTTCAGGCCGTCGAGGGCGGCGGTCAGGGCCTGGCGGACGTGCGTGGCGGCCACGGCGGGCGGCAGCGAGTTGGGGTTCGCGCCGCCCGCGACGCCCGCGCCCAGGCGGGTGCCGTCCAGGTCCAGCACCAGGGCCCTGGTGCTCGTGCCACCCGCGTCCAGACCGACCACGAAGCTCATTCGCCCGAGTATGCCGATCACCGGCCGGGAACCCGCACGACCAACCGGGTGCGCCGGACCTGACTCTCCGTGCCCGGCGCGCCGGAGCCGGTCAGCCCACCGCCCTGAGCACCTGCGCGCGGTCCCCGGAGGCGTTGTGGTGGTGCAGCAGCAGGAGGCTGTCCGCCCGGTCCGCCCCCAGCGCCGCCGCGTCGCCCACCACCTCCAGCACGGTCCCGGCGGCGGCCGCGAACGACCAGCCGCCGCGCAGGGCCAGGCCCGGCCGCAGCGGGTCGAACGTCATCGGCTCCGCGATCCGGTCCACCAGCCCCGCCTCGTTGCCCGGCGCGGGGTACTGGCCGGACACGCCCGCCGTGTACCCGATGCGCGCGGACCCCGACGCCGGGTCGATGCCGAGGGCGGTCAGCGCGACCGGCAGCACCACGACGTCGCTGTCCGGCAGGTTGGTGTCCACGTCGCCGTGCGCGCCGTTGAGCGGCTGCTCGTCCACCACCGCGCCGTCGGCGACCCGGGTGGTGCGCGCCAGCCACACGTCCGCCGTGACCGTGCCGAGCGCGTCGGTCGGCTTGGCCGCCTCGACCACGTAGTCGGGCGCGCCGTCGCCGTTGGTGTCCACCCGGATCCACGGGGAGTTCACCGCTCCGAGGGTCACCCAGTCACGCCAGGTCGCGAGGCCGAACGCCAGCAGCTCGCCGTCCGAGGCCGCGCCGACGTACCGGAGGTCGCCGCCCCGGGCCGAGGCGTTGAGCGCGCAGTCCACCTGCACCTCACCGGCGCAGTCCGGCAGCTCCGGGCTGGTGCCCTGGAGCTCGAACGCGGTCAGCAGCGACCGGTACGCCTGGTCGCCCTCGCCCTGGTCGAGGGCCCGGCCGGTCAGGCGCACCGCGCCGTCGGCGTAGGCCGCCTCGACGTCCCCGACCGGCTTGGGCGCCGCGTACACGGGCACGCGCAGCTCCCGCCCGCCCGCGCGCACCAGCACCCGGCCGGACGCCTCGGCCAGGAACTGCCTGGCCAGGCCCGCCTGGAGCTTCTCCAGCGTCGGGTCGGCGGTCTTGCGCAGCAGGTCGGGCTCGACGGCCAGCCGCACCTCCGCGGTCCGCGTCTCGCCCGGCGGCACCACCAGCACCGGCGGCCACACCCGGAACGCCGCGCCGGGCACGGTGGTCGCCGCCTCGTAGGAGAGCCGGGCCGTGCGCCAGTCGGCCGACTTGTTGACCACCTCCAGCGCCCTGGTCAGCTCCAGCGGCCGCGCCGCCTCGACCGGGCCGAACGTCACGCCGACCGCGCCCGCGTCGCCCTCGGCCATGGCCAGCACGTCCACCGCCACCGCCCGCGCCGCGTCCACCCGGCCCGCGCCGACCCGCATCGGGGCCTCGGGCGTGCCGGTGGTGCGGTCGTCGCCGTCGGTGACGTCGCCGCCCGCGGTGTTCACCACGGCGGCCTTGACCTCCTCGACCGTCCAGTCCGGGTGGACCTCGCGGACCAGCGCGGCGATGCCCGCCACGTGCGGGGCGGCCATCGAGGTGCCGCCCAGGCTCACCGCGCCGGCGCCCGTGCCGACGGCGGCGGACAGGATGGTGTCGCCGGGGGCGGCCACGTCGGGCTTGGCCGCGACCGGGCCGCGCGCGCCGCGCGACGAGGACGGGGTCATGGTGTCCGCGAGGTTCGGCGTGGTGGTGGGCGCGGCGTTGCGCAGCGCGCCGGCCAGGCGCACGCGGAGCGTCCCGGCGTCGAGGGACGGGCGGACGGCGCGCGTCGCGGCGGCGGTGAACTGGAAGACGGGGGTGCCCGCGTTGCCGCCGATGGCCGCCTTGAACACGTCGCCGGTGGCCGGCAGCAGCACGCCCTCCGCGCCGGCGGCCTCGGCGTGGTCGGTGCGGGGGCCGGAGCCGCACTCGCGGGTCGCGTCGTCCTCGTCCCACTCCAGCCAGACGAACCGCCCGGTCAGGTCCTGGTCGATCGGCGCGCACCCGTCGGCGTTGCCCCCGTCCGCCACCGGCACGACCGGCAGCGTGCGGTCCAGGCCGGGGTAGCCGGTGTAGTTGACGCTGTACTGGCCGGACTGCCGGGCGCCGTCCGCCTCCGCGCCGTCGAGGAGGGTGAACGCGTCGCGCGTGTTGGCCACGGCCAGGGCCTCGGGGGTGTTCGCGGGCGAGCCGCCGACGTCGTAGAAGTCGCCGCCGTTGCCCGCCGACGCCACGACCACCACGCCGTGGCGGACGGCCTCGCGGACGAACAGGTTGTCCGGGTCGTCCTGGGCGCCGAAGTCGCTGCCCAGGGACAGGTTGACCACGTCGAGGTGGTCGGCGAAGTCGCCGTCGCCGTTGGGGTCCAGGGACCAGTCGAGGGCCTGCCCGACCAGGGCGGTGGCGCCGGAGCAGCCGAACACCTTGAGCGCGTAGAGCAGGGCCCCGGGCGCGGTGCCGGGGCCGATGGCCATGCCGTCGAGCGCCTCCGGGGTGAGGGAGGCGTGGTCGCCGGTGAACGGGGAGCCGTCGGCGGCCACGCCGAGGCCGGCGGCCGTGCCCGCGACGTGGGTGCCGTGGCCCTGGCAGTCCATCGGGTTGGGGTCGGGCGCGGGCGTGGCGCGGGCCGGGTCGTTGGAGTCGTAGTCGTCGCCGGCGAAGTCGTGGCCGCCGACGACCTTCGCGGTCGGGGTCCACGGCCCGGTGCGGTCGACGGCGTCGTACGCCTCGGGGGTGCCGGGGCCGCCGAAGTCGGCGTGCGTGTAGTCGATGCCGGTGTCGACGACGCCGATGCGCACGCCCTCGCCGCGGCGGCCGGCGTCGCGCCAGACCCGGTCGACGTGGGTGAGCCGGGCGGCGGAGGCGTTGTGCAGGACCTTGGGGACGGTGGGCCGCACGGCGCGCACGTCGGGGCGGGCGGCCAGCGCGCGCAGCTCCGCGGCGTCGGCGGTGACGATCACGCCGGGCACGGCGTTGCGGGTGGTGGCGACCGCGCGGGTGGTGCCGTCGGCGCGGCGGAGGGCGTCCAGCACGCGGCCGGCGATGTCGTCGGTGAGGCGGCGGGCCGCGCGGGCGGCGGCGGCCGGGTGGCC